>JAIMBM010000508.1 GCA_023511475.1 Anaerolineae bacterium | reverse complement strand
GGGGGGGGCCAAACCCCCCAAACCCCCACGAACTGGGCCGGACGAGGCTGGAGCTGAACGGCCGGCTATCACGCCCGGAGGGTTGCGCTCGGCTGGTCAGGGCGTGCCTCTGGCCTCGAGCGCGGCGAGCTGCCGCACCGCCTCATCGGCGCCCGGCGCATCGCCGGTCTCCAGGCAGAGCGCCCGGGCGCGTTCCAGGTACCCCCTGGTCGCCGGGATGTCGCCATCGGTGCGGGCCATGGCAGCCAACCGCGAGAGCCTCCTTGCGGCTTCGCTGCGGCTGCCGGTCTGCTCGAGAAACTCGATGCTCTCCTCGAGGCAGGCCCCCACGGTGGCCGTATCGCCGATCTCCGTGGCGACCTGCGTCAGCAGGTCGAGTGTGCCCAGCACGCGCCAGGGGTTCCCAAGGTCCCGATACACGGCCAGGCTCTGGCGTCCGAACTCCAGGGCCTCGAGGTGCTGGCCCTCTTTGCGAGCCACCAATGCCAGACCTACGAGGCTCATAGCCTCGCCCCAGCGGTTCCCGAGGGCGCGGAAGCCCGCGCGGGCCGCCTCGTAAAACGGCCGGGCGGCGGCAGGGTCGTCGGCGCCGAGCATCAGGGCGTCGCCGAGGACGATCTGCGCCATCCCTACTGCCCAGCGGTCGCCCAGGGCCTCAAAGATGGCCAGGCTCTCACGTGCCAGGGCGGCGGCCTCTGCAGGGGCGAGCACGGGCGAATGTATGCCGTTGAGCAGGAAGATCAGACCCTTCTCTCGGCACTCCGGCAGGCGGCGGGCGAGTGCCATGCTCTCCTCGATCAGAGGCTCAGGCGGCTCGCCGGGGTCGAGAGTCATGGCGTGATAGCGCCAGGCTGCCAGCAGGAACCCGAGAAGCGCTTCCAGCTCCGGAGAGGACCCCTCACGGGCGAGGGCCTTGCGCACTGCGGCTATTGCGGCGCGGGCCGCCTGGGCGCTCTCGCGCTTGCGCGGACCCATCTCCATGAGCAGTGTCCAGTTCAGTAGCGCCCGCCGCACCCCTGCCCAGTGGCCGACCTTCAGTGCGTGCTGCCAGGCCAGCTGCAGGTTCGGCATCTCCCGCTCCAGCAGCGCGACAACATCCTGCTGCTCGCTGCCTTTGAGGCCGTCTCCCACCCGGGCAAGGAGCTCCAGGTAGCAGACAGAGTGTCGCGAGTTGAGCTCCCGCTCGGCCTCTGGCCGGACGCTCAGCTTCTCCGCTGCATAGGCGCGCAGAACCTCGTGCAGGCCAAAGCGCCCGCCGGGGTCGCGGTAGACGAGCGACCGGTCGACCAGGGCCATCAGGTCGGCAAGGGTCGCACCGGCGACCTGCTCGGCCGCCTCGCGAGTGAAGCCACCTCGAAAGACCGCAAGCCGCGCAAAGACCTCTTGCTCCCGCGTGCCCAGCAGATGCCAGGAGTGCTCAAAAGCAGCCCGCAGGCTTCGATGCCGCTCGGGCGTGCCGCGCTGCGAGGTAGTGAGAAAGTCCAGGTTGCGCTCGATCTCGGCGGCGATCTCGACGCAGGAGAGCATCCTGACCCATGGTGCGGCAAGCTCGATTCCAAGGGGCATCCCATCGAGCATCTGGCAGATGCGCACGACCGCCATCCAGTCGGCCGGGGTGAGCTCCAGGCCAACCCGGTTGCGTCGGGCGATCTGGAGGAAGAGCTGCACGGCGGGGTAGCTTTCCAGATTGGCGATGCGCCCCGGGCCGGGGTAGGCCAGACCCCGCACCTCGAGGACCCACTCCTCCGGCAGGCCCAGCCGCTCGCGCGAGGTCACGATCAGCCTCAATCGCGGCGCAGCGGCCAGCAGCTCCTGAATCAGGCCGGCCAGGGGTTCCTTGAGGTGCTCGGCGTTATCCAAGAGCAGGAGCAGCTGTCTGCGGCTCAGATGGTCCAGGAGCTGACGGTGCCGCTCGTCACGCAGGGAGGCGCGGAGACGTTCCGGCGGCAGCGGCAGTTGCAGGGCCTCGGCCAGCACAGCGGGCAAGGCATCGCCCGCATCCTCGCCGGCAAGGGAGACGAACACGGCGCCATCCCGAAAACGCGCGACATGCATGCGCGCCGCCTGAATGGCCAGGCGCGTCTTGCCGGTGCCCCCGGGCCCGACTATCGTCAGCAGGCGGCAGTCGGGGCCGGTCAGGAGTCGGGCGATCTCGGCGAGCTCTTCCTCTCGGCCCAGAAAAGGCGTCGCATCCGCCGGGAGCACAACCCGTGGCGCGGCCTGTAGCGAAGGCACCTGCTTCTCGCGGCGGCCGATGCTGCCGGAGCGGATCGCCTCGCAGAGGGCCATGGTAGCCGGCTCTGGCTCGGCGCCAAGCTCGTCACGGAGGAGCGCGCGGCAGGCCTCATACTGGTCGAGTGCGGCGCCGCGTTGGCCTGCGTGGGCGTAGAGCCGCATCAGCGCGCGGTGCGGGGCCTCATCCAGGGGATCGACCGCCAGCCAGCGTCGGGCCGTCTCGAGGGCCGGCGTCCGCTCCCCGCGCTCCTCATAGGCCCTAACCAGGGTCGCCAGCACCTGCTGAAGCTGCCGACGCAGAGCCTCGGCTGTCAGCGACTGCCAGTCATCGAACTCGGGGCAGTCCCGCAGGGTAAAGCCGGCCATAAAGTCGCCCCGGTAGAGCGCTGCCGCCTCCTCGAGCTGCGCCGGCTGGCCCGTGCCTGCGGCAGCGACGAGCTGCTGGAAGCGGATAACGTCCACCCAGAGATGCTCGCCGGGGATGACGGCGAGCGCCTCGCGCTCGGCCTCGAGAAAGCCTTCGCCGAGCGCTTTCCTCAGCTCCCACAGGCTGTGTCGCAGGTAGGCGTTGGCCTGCGGCGCCTCATAGTCAGGCCAGAAGAGGGCGGCGAGGGCCTCGCGGCCGTGCCGCTGAGCCGTCATGGCCAGGTAGGCCAGCAAGGCCATCGTCTTGTGACGCTCGAGGCGCAGCGGAGCGCCCCCGAGGGTGACCTCGGGGAATCCGAAGAAGCGCGCCGCGAGCCGCGGGGGCTGAGAATCATCCATAGAGAGAGTATAGCACAAATCGCCCTTGCGCAGAATCGGTCCAGGCCTAGGGGTGCAGTCCATCCTGCAGGCAGGCCCCAAGTCGGTCCGCGGACCGACTTGGGGACGGGGGCTGCTTTTCTACGGGCTGGACTTTGGCCTTTTCAGGTCCTCGTTTTTCAATCACTTGCTCCAGCGCTCCTGAAGGGTGGTATGGCGCCTCTCGTGTGGTTTCTGCCCCCACCCCGCGCCCCTCCCCCATGCGGGCATGCCGTGCCCGCATGGGGGAGGGGCCGTTCTTTATGGGTGTCTCGGGCTCCGCTGGCG
>JAIMBM010000507.1 GCA_023511475.1 Anaerolineae bacterium | reverse complement strand
GGGTGAGGGCAACACCTGGCAGCCGGCGCTGCCAGGATGCGAGTCTGAACAGTTACGCACCAGAACCTCTTTGACGGTGGAGGATCAAGCCGCTATTATTAGGACAGCACAAGGAGTTGGTGACCTCTTGCTGCCAGAGTCGGCACCGCCGTAGTAGGTGTTCCCGTCAGGCAGCTCGGGGCGCGGGTTTGGCTATGACTGTCTCCACATCGCCAACCTTGGACAACCTTGCGGAGGCCACGGCAGAGGCAGTTGCGTGGTACTGGCTGACGCGTAAGCGCCAGCGGGAAAGGCAACTGCAATCAGGCCGGGCGGATCAGGGTGCGCGGGCGGCGGTAACGGGCGGCGCTCAGATGGATGGCTTCTTACGGCTCTTCACGAGGCTCATCACAGAGGCTGGAGTGCCGTCGGACTGCGTGTTCTGGAAAACCTCGCTTGAGTTACCTGGATACTACCGTCCCACGAAGGAGTGGGACTTGCTAGTCGTAAGGAACTCCCAGCTCGTCATAGCACTGGAGGCCAAGTCGCAGGTAGGACCGTCCTTCGGCAACAACTTTAACAATAGGACGGAAGAGGCGATGGGCAGTGCTCTGGACCTGTGGACCGCCTTTCGCGAGGGAGCGTTCGGTAACGGCCCTCAACCATTCCTGGGATACTTCTTTATGCTGGAGGAGTGCTCACAATCGCGGTCCCCTGTCGCCGTGAGGGAGCCCCACTTCAGGGTTTTGCCGGAGTTCGTGGGTTCTTCTTACGTCAGACGCTATGAGCTCTTCTGTCGCAAGCTTGTGAGGGAGCGGCAGTACAGCGCGGCGGCATTTATCACGTCGCAGAGCGGTACAGGTCTGGAGGGGGAATACAGGGAGCCAGCTTCGGACCTGTCCATGCTCAGCTTTGCTCGCGCGCTGGCTGCTCACGCGTCAGCCCATGCCTGAATACCGGATCGACCAGTCGTGCACTACCCATCGCCTCGTGCTTGCCGACGCCCGAAGGCTGGATTTCCTTCCGGACGAGTCGGTGCACTTGGTCGTGACGTCGCCCCCCTACTGGATCCTGAAGAGGTACAACGAGAATCCGAATCAACTTGGACACATCGAGGAGTACGAGGAGTTTATCGAGCAACTCTCGCTGGTGTGGAAACACTGCTTTCGCGTCCTCGTAGCTGGCGGCAGGCTCGTCTGCGTGGTGGGCGACGTATGCCTGTCACGTCGGAGGTATGGTAGACATTTGGTCATGCCATTGCATTCCGACATCGCGGTCGCCTGTCGCAAGATAGGCTTTGATAACCTCAACCCTATCATCTGGTACAAGATCTCCAACGCGAACTACGAGGTGAACAACGGCAGCAAATTCCTCGGCAAGCCCTACGAGCCCAATGCAATCATCAAGAGTGACATCGAGTTCATTCTGATGCAGCGCAAGCCCGGTGCCTACAGAAGTCCCACTCCTGAACAGCGGCGCCTCAGCATGATCAGCAAGTCTGAGTACGAGCAGTGGTTCAGGCAACTGTGGGATATCCCCGGCGCTTCCACTCGTGACCATCCTGCTCCGTTCCCCTATGAACTGGCGTATCGCCTGGTCCGCATGTTCTCCTTTGTCGGAGACACCGTTCTCGATCCTTTCTGTGGAACGGGAACCACGATGATCGCTGCTCTGCGCACGGGGCGTAACAGCATAGGCATAGACGTTGACCCGGAGTACTGCAGGATGGCTGCGCGGCGATTGCGGGCCGAGGCGCATACATTGTTCGCGCGCGCACAGCTTGTCTTCGAGAGGGCAGAGCCAGTGGTTGGAGGCGGCGTAGTGCTTCGGGAGGACGCTGAGATGTACAGGGTGTCTCCCCGGAGGCGTGGGGTCGAACGCAGCTAGTAGCCCTCGCAGCCAGCTTGCCGCCACCCAGTCGCATGCACTCCGAGCGGAGTGGCGGTGCCGAGTGGGCTGCGCGTCTTGGATGGCCAAAGTACCGTTGCTCAGGCTGTGCCGTCCGGCGCGTCGGCCACTCTCGTCTTCACTCCAGCCGCAGGGCCACGAGTACTCCGGCTGTCATGCAGAATGGGGATAGCGGCGTGGCAGGGCACGTCCCCCACCGGTGCGGACGTCGGCCGGCGGTGCTGCGCAGGGAAGGACAGGGACAGGGACATGGACGAGACGACGTCGAGGTTGATCGAGGCTGCCACGGCCGTCTGCGGGGAGTTCCGGCTCGGGAAGGACTTTTCTGCCGGGTCGGTCGGCGCGGCCCTGCTGACGGCGGACGGGCACATCTACACCGGCATCTGCATCGACCTTGCCTGTGGCCTTGGCTTCTGTGCCGAGGTTGCCGCCATGGCCGAGATGCTGAAGCACCGGGAGACGCAGATCGAGGCCATCGTCGCCGTCTGCGAGGACCGAATCCTGCCGCCCTGTGGCCGGTGCCGGGAGACGATGGTGCAGATCGATCCCTGCAACTGTGACAGCCGTGTCATCCTCGGCGAGGACCATGCGGTGCCCCTGAGTGGGCTGGTCCCGTGCCACTGGCTGGGGGCGTGGGACGAGGGCGCCTGAGCCACTTGTGAGCGCCGGACGGGGTCCTACCCTGCAAGTCGGTCCTGTAGGTCCACCAGGATGGCCGCACACAGCCTGGCTGGGCACGGGTTGCCCGGACCTTGAGTGCACTGACGGGAGCGCACGTTTCTTGACGGGCACCTCTCCCTGGTGTATCATCAACCCGGTCTCGGTTACTCCCCGTAGGGCCTCGCAGTGTCGACGCTTGCGCCGCGGACGGGAACTCGCTCCCGGATCGCGGCCCCGAAGGCGGAAAGACGCCAGAAGGAGGTCCAGGATGGAGTTCGTGGGCTACTGCGTCAAGTGCCGCAAACAGCAGCGCATCCGGCAGGGGACGGTGGAAAAGACGGCCAGGGGTCGCCCCATGGCCAGGGGAACCTGCCCCGTCTGCGGCACCAAGGTGACGCGTTTCCTTTCGGAAAAAGAGAGCGGCAAGTAGCAAGGAGGCGCTGAGCCTCCTTTGTTGCTCTCTCAATCCTGTGCTGTAAGTGCCGGCCCGGCGCGTCGGCTGCTGCGGCGCGCCGGTTGCGGGGGGGCGCGACCGGCACTTGTACCGTCTCGGGAGTTGGCAGTGGAGCTTACCATCAGCCGCATCGCACTGGGCCTGGGCGCCTGTTACCTCATACGGCACGAAGGCGCCGTGCTGGTGGACTCCGGCTATCCGGGGAGAGGGCGGGCTTTCCAGAGGGCGCTTTCGGCGTTGGGGATGAGCCCGGGGGATATCGGGCTGATTGTGCTCACCCACGGCCATGCGGACCACACCGCAGGCAA
>JAIMBM010000506.1 GCA_023511475.1 Anaerolineae bacterium | reverse complement strand
GGCAAATATGCAGCAGCGGGTATGCAGTTCGCGCCGCAGTATGACGAGACTCGTGCAGTCAGGTTGGACCCGAGTCCGTTCCAGCAATTCGGCCTGGAAGTTTGGCTCCTCTGAAGCCGACTGGTGCGACGGTTGCTCTTGGGCGAGCCTGACGTGCGAAGCAGCCAAGATTCGGGCGACCGGCAGTTCACCGTTTGTGCGCAGCATCTGCCGCAAGATGCGTGCTGAGCACTTGCGTCTGTATTGTCGCACTGGTGTGGGTAGTGATAGCAACTCGCCCTTGCGCCTCATCGTTTCCACAAGGTTAGAGGTGACACAATGTCTGTGCAGATGTTAGGCCTCCTCCCCCTCGCCCTTCGCCCCCTGCCCCTCGGCTCGGTGCGACCGGCCGGGTGGCTGGCGCGCCAGCTCCGCATCCAGGCCGACGGCCTCTCGGGCCACCTGGACGAGTTCTGGCCCGACGTCGCCCGCTCCGGCTGGATCGGCGGCGATGCTGAGGGCTGGGAGCGCGGCCCCTACTGGCTCGATGGGGTCGTGCCCCTCGCCTTTCTCCTCGACGACGCAGCCCTGAAGGCCAAGGTGCGCCGCTGGGTCGACTATATCCTGGCCCACCAGCACGAGGATGGCTGGCTTGGCCCCGTGCAGAGCGCTTCCCAGGGGTATCAGTACCCGCCCTATGACCCCTGGCCGGGCTTTGTGATGCTCAAGGCCCTGACTCAGTACCACGAGGCTACCGGCGATCCCCGTATCCTCCCGGCCATGTCCCGCTACTTCCGCAAGCTGGAGGCGCTGCTCGCCGAGACGCCCCTCTTCATCTGGGGGCGATTCCGCTGGCAGGACCTGGTGCTGAGCCTCCACTGGCTCTACGAGCGCACCGGGGAAGCGTGGCTCTTGGACCTCGCCGCGACCGCCCACGCCCAGGGCTATGACTGGCGTGCCCACTTTCAAGATTTGCGCTGGAAGGATAAGGTGTCGCCCGAGGAGATCGGCCTCGAGACCCACGTGGTCAACAGCGCCATGGCCGTGAAAGCCCCGGGGGTGTGGTACCGGCAATCCCACGACGAGGAGGACCGCCGCGCCGTCTACCGGGCCATGGAGATGCTGGATACCTACCACGGCCAGGCCACGGGCGTGTTTACGGGCGACGAGCACTATGCGGGCCTCAACCCGTCTCAGGGCACCGAGCTGTGCGCCGTTGTCGAGTACCTCTTCTCTCTGGAGATGCTCATTGCCATCCTTGGCGACCCGGTGCTCGCCGACCGGCTGGAGCGGATCGCCTACAACGCTCTGCCGGCCACTTTCTCGCCGGACATGTGGGCCCACCAGTACGACCAGCAGGCCAATCAGGTCGTCTGCCGGGTGTCGGAGGACCACATCTACACCAGCAACGGCCCCAGGTCCAACATCTATGGCCTCGAGCCCAACTATGGCTGCTGCACCGCCAACCTGAGCCAGGGCTGGCCCAAGTTCGCCGCCCATCTCTGGATGGCGAGCGCCGACGGGGGCCTCGCGGCAGCCGCCTATGCGCCCTGCACCGTCGCGACCCGCATCGGCGGCTCGCAGGTCGAGGTACGGGTCGAGACGGACTATCCCTTCCGCGAAGTCACCCGCCTCGCCGTCGAGAGCGACACCCCCTGCCGCTTCCCGCTCCATCTGCGCATTCCGGCCTGGACAGAGGGCGCAGAGCTGTGCGTGGAGGGCGAGGGGGCCATCGCCGCCGGGCCCGGGAGCTTTTGCACCGTCGAACGGGAGTGGGGCGCGAGGACCGAGCTGACCCTGCGCCTGCCGATGCGCTTCACCGCCCAGCGCCGCTACCACAACGCGGTCGCCCTCTCGCGCGGGCCGCTCGTCTACTCGCTGCGCATCGGCGAGGAGTGGAAGCTCATCGGCGGCGAGCCGCCTCACGGCGACTGGGAGGTCTACCCGACCACGCCCTGGAACTATGCCCTGGCCATCGATCCGGCAAGGCCCGAGGAGGCCCTGCGCCTCGAGGAGCGTCCCCTTGGGGAGCGGCCGTTCTCGCCGGAGGGCGCGCCGCTCGTCGCGCACACCCGAGGACGGCGGCTGCCGCAGTGGACCCTGGAGCACAACGCCGCCGGGCCGCTTCCCGAGAGCCCGGTCCGCTCCGACGAGCCCCTCGAGGACCTCGAGCTCATCCCCTACGGCTGCACCAACCTGAGGGTGACCGAGCTGCCGTGGTTGGGGTGAGAAGGAAACAGAGAGCAACGCTGTCTTGGATGGGTGCTCTGCCGCGATACGCGTAGCCGGAAAGCCGCGGGGACAAGCTCGACGTGCGCTCGGCGCCGTGGTCTGACGTAGCTGCCTACCCCCATAGGAAAGGGACGCCAGACGCGCACGACGGGTGTCACTCCGTCGCGCCCGACCATCTCAGAGTGTGCGTCGGGAGAAGTGACCGCGCCGACCGGAGAGCGTCGTTGCTCTGTCGGCGCAGCACCGCGACGCCTACCAGGAGGTGTGATCGTGACCTTTGCTCCTGCCTCTTCTGCTGGACCCGCACCCGCCAGCCGTGCTGAGGTCTCCATGGCGCCGGACGAGTTAGTGAGGGACTCCCTAGGGGAAGTTCTGGCTGGCACTCTGGTTGTCGCCTGGTTGTGGGTAACGCTAACGATGCTCCTTGCCGAGTCACACGTCAGGCAAGCGGTGATCGTCTTCGGCGTCCTTCTTACGGGGATAGGTGCGAGTTGGTGGCTGACACGTCGATGCCTGCAGCTTGCTGTCGCGGCGTACCTGGCGGCTCTGTCTTGCGGTCTGGCAGTCGCAGTGGCAGGTACTGGCAGGTCGTCTTCCTTGTACTACTTTGCGGTGGCTCTGCCGGTAGCCGCCACCTTGACGACTGGACGTGGGACCTGGACAGCAGCAGTGCTTCTCGCATGCCTGACTATCGCAACGGCAAGGTGGGGCAACATGCCAGTGAGTGACACAACAGGCCCACTGCTCCTCCTCTTGAGCTTGGCGGGAACGTTATGGGTAGGCTCGCGGCGGCTTCACACAGCCCTTGGATGGGCACTTAACATGGCCACACAGGCCCAGAGGAGTGCAAGCGAAGCACAAGAGCGTCGTGCAGAGGTGCGCAGGGTCCTCAAGAGCCTGGAGGAGGCCTACGCGCGACTGGAGAGAGCGAATGAAGCGCTGATCTACGCACGTGAGGTGGCAGAGCGGGCTTACCGTTTCAAGGCGGATTTCGTGGCGAATGTGTCTCACGAACTGCGCACACCGCTCAATCTGATCGTGGGTTTCAGCGAAATGATCGCCACAGCGCCAGAGAGCTACAGGGGGGTGCCCCTGCCCAGTGAGTACCGTGG
>JAIMBM010000505.1 GCA_023511475.1 Anaerolineae bacterium | reverse complement strand
TGGCCTGAGCTGGAGTTGGACGTCCCACAGCGGACGGCCGAGGGCTTCCGCCGCAGGCAGCCCGGCGATGCGTGCCTCGGCCTCGTTCCACTCGATGATGCGCCCCTCCTCATCGGTGAGGACGATGCCGTCAAACGATCTCTCAAGGATCCCGCGGTACACCGCCTGCCCGGCAGCCAGGCCGCGCAGCCTATCCTCGAACTCGGCAATCTGCGCGCGCAGGGCCTGGCATTCGCCCGCAAGCTCGCGCAGGCGCTCCTCTGCAGCACCAGGCTCCCCGACCGCCTCTCGCCGCGCGCCCCCCGCCTTGCCCATGGCCCACCTCCCGCTGACTGCCCTTCCTGCCGCCGTGCAGCAATTCTCGGTCCAGGACAGGCCTCCGCATCCAGACGTCAGGGATGACGGCCGCGGGCGGTGCCGAGGCGGCCTCGCCCGCTGCCAGCTAGCGTGGAACCCAATCGGCGCAACTCTCCAGGAGATCCCCCAGCCGCTCAAGTATCCCGGCCACGCGGTCGATCTTGGTCAGGGGAGTATCCTGCGACTGTATAACGGCCTCTACATCCTCCTGTGCCCGCCGCAGGCAGGCCGCAATAGCCCGCAGACAGGCATCGGTCTGGACCTCGGCGAGAAGGTCCCCATCCAGCAGCGAACGCCGCGACAGAGCTCCCTGCGGCGCGTCAGTGTCCATCACACATCCCGTCGCCCCTCGAGCGCCTCGCCGAGGGTGACTTCATCTGCATACTCCAGGTCGCCGCCAACGGGCAGGCCCATGGCCAGGCGTGTCACCCGGACGCCTGTCGGGGCGAGTTGCCGGGCCAGGTACATGGCCGTCGCATCGCCCTCCATAGTCGGGTTGGTGGCCAGGAGCACCTCCCGAACGCCGCCACTCCTCACCCGCTCGACCAGCTCGCGCATCTTGAGCTCGTCGGGACCGATGCCATCTACCGGCGATAGAGCTCCATGCAGCACGTGATAGACGCCGCGGAAGCGGCGCGTCCGCTCGATCGCCAGCACATCCAGCGGCTCCTCGACCACGCAGATGAGGCCCCGATCCCTCTCCTGATCCGTACAGATGGGGCAGGGATCGTGCTCGGCGATGTTGAAGCAGGTGCTGCAGAGCACGGTGCCCGCACGCAGCCCGCGGATGGCATCGGCGAGGGCGATGACCTGCGCCTCGGGGGCGCGCAGCATATAGAAGGTCAGGCGCGAGGCCGTCTTCGGGCCGATCCCCGGCAGGCGGCTCAGCTCCTCAATCAGCCGGCCAACCGGTCCAGGTGTCAGGGACATCACAGCAACCCCGGAATGTTCAGGCCGCCGGTCAGAGGTGCCATGCGGCTCTCGACCAGCTTTCTCGACTGGGCCAGCGCCTCGTTGTAGGCTGCGACCAGGAGGTCCTCAAGCATCTCCACATCCTCGGGGTTGAGGACCTGTGGATCGAGCTTGACGGCGCGCACCTCCTGCTGCCCTGTCATCGTCACCGAGACGGCCCCGCCGCCGACGGTTGCCGTGACCGTCTCCTCGGCCAGCGCCTGCTGTGCGGCGAGCAACTGGTTCTGCAGTTGCTCCAGCTGGCGCATCTGCGGCACTGCCGGCATGCGGAAGCGGCCGCCCTTCCCCTTGCTTCCCACGATGAATACCTCCTCATAAGTGCATCGGTGGCATGCGCCACCCTGGTTACTTGTCGTCGCTTGCCTCGGGCTCGGCGCGCTGAACGCTCTGAACCCGGGCGCCAAGGTCCTCCACAGCGTACCTCACGACCGGGTCCTCGCGCACGGCCTCGTCGACGGCAGGGCCGCGGGCGCCTCGAGTCGTCCGTCGCCCGGCGACGATACACTCCACCTGGCAGGGCACGCCGACGAACTCCTGGAGCACCTGCTCCAGGATGCGCCTGTTCTTTTCCTCCATGACGCGCTCCTGATGGAAGGCGGCCTCCATCTCAAAAACCACCTTCCCGCCCGCGAGCTCGCACGGCCGCCCCGAGCGCATGAGCGCCTCCAGCACCTTGCTGGTGCCACGGAGCCGCTGCAGTATCTCCGGCCACTGCCGTGTGAGCCGGGCGAGCGTTACCTCAGCACCTGGCTCGGGCGCGGATGCAGCGGGCGCTGCCACGGCCGGCTCCGGTGCGGCGGCGCGGGCTGGCGACTCTGCCCGCCTTGAAGCCCCCAGGGCTGCGGCTGGCCGCCCGCCCTCCGGGGTCGGGGCGCGGCGGGTGCCGGCCGGCGCTGCCGTCTCTGGCTTCAGCGCGGGGATCGCCAGCTGCCGGGCCTCCTCCTGCGGATTCGCGGCGAGCACCGCCTGCACAAAGGCCAGCTCGAGGGGCATCTGGGAGCGCACTTCGCCCCGGGCCGCCCCCTCGCTCTGGCTGAAGATGCGCAGGGCATCGACGAGGCGCGGCAGGGTCAGCCGCGCCAGCTGCTCGCGCATGCGCCCCGCGGCCTCGGCGGTGATGTTGGCCAGCCTGTCATCCCCTCCCGCCTGCAGGAGCAGCAGACCCCGCAGGTACTCGACCAGCTCTAGCTGAAGCTGTCGGGCATCGGCGCCTGCGTCTACAAGGCGGTTGATCTCACGAAGCCCGGCGGCGAGATCGGCGTCGAGCCAGGCGTCGACGAGGTCTGCGACCGCAGCCAGCGACACACCGCCCAGGAGCTCCTGCACGCGTTGCAGGCTGATCTCGCCCTCACCCGCGGCGACGAGCTGGTCGAGCAGGCTCTCGGCATCCCGAAAGCTCCCACCCGCACGCCGGGCGATGGCCTCGATGGCTGCCGGCTCGATGGCGATCTGCTCCGTCTGGCAGATGTGCTCGAGCTTGCGCCGCAGATCGGCGAGCGGGATGCGGCGAAAGTCGAAGCGCTGGCAGCGCGACAGGATCGTGGGGGGGATGCGCTGCGGCTCGGTCGTCGCAAGGACAAAGATGACGTGCGGCGGCGGCTCCTCTAGCGTCTTGAGCAGGGCGTTAAAGGCCTCGTTGGTCAGCATGTGCACTTCGTCGATGACATAGACCTTGTAGCGGCCTTCGTTGGGCGAGAAGGCGACCTTGTCCCGCAGGTCGCGTATCTCATCGATTCCGCGGTTCGAGGCAGCATCGATCTCGATCAGGTCGAGGTCCCGCCCAGCGTTGATGGCCTCGCAACGCGCGCAGCAGTTGCAGGGCCGCGCTGTCGGCTCGGCCAGGCAGTTGACGGCCTTGGCCAGGATGCGCGCGGTCGACGTCTTGCCCGTCCCCCGCGGGCCGCAAAAGAGATACGCGTGCCCAATGCGCCCGGCGCGCAGCGCGTTCTGCAGGGTCCGCGTCACATGCTCCTGCGCGAGGACCTCGTCAAAAG
>JAIMBM010000504.1 GCA_023511475.1 Anaerolineae bacterium | reverse complement strand
AGGCTTATCTGTGCTGCTGCCAGCACCCCCTGTCAACATAAACCCCCTTCCCCGCGGCCGCTGGAAGGGGGCAGGGCTTAACCCCGCTTTGCCCTGCGGGCAAAGCGGGGAATGCCCCAGGGGGATGGGGCAAGAGTTCAGGGGAGTGAGCCGTGCACAGGACCCGCCACTGGACTTCGCGCCAGATCCACGGGAGCGGCAGCTCCTAGAGTTAGCGCCTATGGGCCACGGGGGTGGGGCCGCTGATAGCGTCGCTGAACGCGAACTGCCCCAAACCTGAACTGCACCCCAACGCGCCTCCGGCTGGACGCCCGCAGCTTTCCGTGCTATACGTACACGCAGAGGACGGCATTGGCATATTCGAGTTGCGCTGAGTGTCCGGCCCGGCCGGCATCGTGTTCCGCAGCCCGGCCGCGGGTCCAAGCAATCCATTCTCACTGCAGACCGAGGACAAAAGCAGCTATGGCCACCAAAGCTGACTCAGCCCCGGGCGCACCGCGCCGCGCCCGACGGGCAGGCCCCGGACGCCGCCCGGACGACCGAGATCGCAGCGGCGAGCGCCTACTCGAGACAATCCTCGGCGCCAGCACTGCCCTCATCTGTGCCCACGATCGAGCCGGGCGCTGCCTGTTCGTCAGCCCCGCCCTCGCTGTGGTGCTCGGGCTGCCGCCCTCTGGAATCGTCGGCAGGACATGGCGCGACGCCGGTCTGCCTGCCGAGGCGGCCACGACCCTTGACGACCTCCGCCAGCAGGCCCTTACATCCGGCGGACCAGTCACCGCAGAGCTTGCACTCCCGGCCGCGGGCGGCCCCAGGACGCTCCGGCTCACCGTGCAGCCAGCCGCGGGGCCAGCGGGCACGGGGGAGATCACCGTCGCCACAGGTCTCGACGTCACAGAGCAGGGGCCGGCAGCGCGGGCAATCGCGGAATCCGCACCTCAGCCCGGGGCACCCGCCAGTGTGTACGGCGTGGCTCTGCCGGGCTCCGTCGAGGCGCAGAGCGCCGAACTGCGGCTCCTGCACAGCCTCCTCGACGAGCTGCCGACCTACGTGGCGCTGCTGACCTCGGACTACCACATCGCCTTCGCCAACCGCCTCTTCCGACAGCGCTTTGGCGATTCGCGTGGGCGCCGCTGCTTTGAGTACCTCTTCGGCTATGCCGAGCCGTGCCACAACTGCCGGGCGTACGAGGTCCTCCGGACCGGTCGCCCGGTCGAGTGGGAGTGGAGGGGCCCGGATGGGCGCTGCTACCACATCTACGACTTTCCCTTTACGAGCACGGACGGCACCCCGCTGATCCTCGAGACAGGCATGGACATCACCCAGCTGAAGCAGGCCGGCGAAGAGATCCGCAGGCTCAATGCCGAGCTCGAGCAGCGGGTGATCGAGCGCACCCGGGAGCTCTCGGAGGCTATCCAGGCGCTCCGGCAGGAGATCGCGGAGCGGGCACGCGCTCAGATGGAGCGCGAGCGGCTGCTCGCAGAGGTCCAGCGTCGGGCAGCCGAGCTGGATGCCACGATCTCGGCCATCAGCGACGGGTTGATCATCACCGACGCCTCTGCTGCCATCGTTCGCATGAATGAGGCGGCCCTCCGTATCCTTGGGGTCGGCGCCGGCTTTCCACCCGGATCGGAGCAGCACTTGGCGCTGCTCGGGGAAGGCTCACCTCTCGACCGTGCCCTGCACGGGGAGCGGGTCCTCGCCTCGCGCCTCCGCATCCTCCGGCCCGACGGCCAGCACCGCGAGCTCCTTGTCAACGCCGGGCCCATCCGCGAGGGAGAGGAGCTCATCCGGGGCGCCATCATGACCTTTGCCGATATCACCCCCATCATCGAGCTTCAGGAGCAGTGGGAGGATATGCTCCGCGCAGTGTCCCATGATCTGCGCAACCCCCTGACCGGCATCTATGGACAGGCGCAGCTGGTCGAGCGCCGCCTCCTGCAGGGCACGCCCCCTGAGAGGATCCGGGAGAGCGTCAGGTGGATCCTCCGCAGTGCCCGACGCATGAACACCATGATTGGCGACCTCGTCGACTCGGCGCGCTCCGAGCACGGCCAGCTCAGGCTGAGCCGCCGGCCCATCGACCTGCCGGCCTTCCTGCAGGAGTACATGCGCGAGCGGGCCGCGACTATGGAGGCTGACCGCATCCACATGGAGCCGACGGAGCCGCTGCCCCCCGTCCTCGCCGACCCGGACCGTCTCGAGCGCATCTTCGACAACCTGCTCTCCAACGCCCTAAAGTACTCCGACCCGGCAACAGCAGTCACCGTGAGCTTTCGCCAGCGGGCCGGGCACATCGTGACCTCTATCACCGACCGGGGCCCGGGCATTGCTCCGGACGAGGCGTCTCACCTGTTTGAGCGCTACTACCGGGGGCGCGCTGCGCGCGAGGGACGCGAGGGGCTTGGGCTTGGCCTGTACGTCACGCGACTGCTCGTCGAGGCGCACGGCGGGGAAATCTGGGTACGCAGCGAGCTTGATGTCGGCAGCACCTTCTCCTTCTCGCTGCCGATTGCCGGAGAGGAGGAGCTGGAGAGTCCGCTCCCGGCATAGACTCAGCTCTATGCAGATGGCTTCCATAGTCTCCCGGCGGGACCGATCCGGCAGGCGCCCCGTACGCGACACCATCACCCGGCGGAGGATGGCAGGGATGTCCCGACGTGCAGATCAGCTCTCCGGTCGCCCACTCTGGTGGCGCTGGACTCTCGCGACGGCGGCCGGCGCGTTCGTCGGCTTTGCCGTGCCCGGGGCCGTCGGCTCTGTCGCACTGCTGGCGCTGGAGGGGCTGGCCCCCATCCCCCACGCGCTGGCAACGCTCGCCATACTGGCCCTCGCCGGTGTCGTGGAGGGGGCGGCGCTGGGCTATGCCCAGTGGCTTATCCTGCGTCATACTCTTCCGGCCATAGCCGCCCGCGCCTGGGCGCTGCCGACGGCGGTCGCTGCCGGCATCGCCTATGTTCTGGGGTTGCTGCCCAGCACCCTCTCGGACCTCGGTGCTTCGTTCGGGGCGATCCTTCCGGCATCAGTGCTGGCAGCGTTCCTGCTCCTCGTCTCGATCGGGTTTGCCCAGTGGCTCACGCTGCGACACCATGTGCCCCGAGCCGCGTGGTGGATACTCGCCAACGCTACGGCGTGGGTCGCCGGGCTGACCGTCCCCATCGCAGCCGTGGCCTTTGTGCCGGACGGCAGCCCCACGTTCGCCTACATCGCCGCCGGTGTGGTCAGCGGCTGGATCATGGGCCTCGTCGTCGGGGCGATCACCGGGGTCGCACTCGTCCGCCTCGTGCGGACCGTCAACACTTCGGACTGAGACGGCGTGGTGGCGCAGCCCAGACCGCAGAACAGCATGCAGC
>JAIMBM010000503.1 GCA_023511475.1 Anaerolineae bacterium | reverse complement strand
ACGCACAGGAGTCTCCTAATCAAGATTGATCGACTCCATTATAGCATGGCGGGTGTAATTGGTAAAGCTGCAAAAGCCTCGGGCTGCAGACGGCTGCGACGTCCGCGGCACCGCGCGGGGCTTTCAGCCCCGCGCTCAGAGGCGGCGAAGCCCCTTCGGGGCTGGGTTCAGGGTCAGATGGGCGCCGCCTGTCGCCCGATTGCAGGTGTGGAGCGTTGGCGAACCGGGTGAATCACGTCCCACCGAACGGTCAGGGGTGAGCGCGGGGCTCCCCCCGCGCTCAATCAGTACGCCCGCGCAAAGATGGCCACTTCCTCCGCTCTCTTGCCGCAGACCGCGCATGCGCCGGGCTCGTCGGGCTGGTCGAAGGGGATACAGCGGGTTGTGGCCTTGCCCTCCTCCTTCACCCTGGCCTCGCACTCTGGCGAGCCGCACCAGTAGGCGCGGGCAAAGCCCCGCTCCACAACCTCAAGGAGCTCGGCGTAGCTCCTGGGCTGGTAGGTATTCTCCTCGCGGAAGCGCAAGGCTCGGGCGAAGAGGTCCTTCTGGATAGTCGCGAGCAGCTTGGCGACACGGCTCTCCAGCCCCTCCTGCGGCACGAACGACTTGCCCTCCCGACCGAGCATGTCGCGGCGGGCGAGCACGGCCTGCCCCTTCTCTACGTCGCGGGGCCCGATCTCCACCCGCACCGGCACGCCTCGCATCTCCCAGTCGTTGAACTTGAAGCCGGGCGAAACCTCTTCGCGGTCATCCAGCCTGGCGCGGATGCCCGCGCCCTCGAGTTGGGCAAGGACCTGTCGCGCGACCGGCAGGACGGAATACCTGTCCTCGTCGCTCTTCCAGATGGGCACGATCACCGCCTGGATCGGTGCGAGCCTGGGCGGCAGGATCAGCCCCTGGTCATCGCCGTGCACCATGACCACCGCGCCAACCATACGCGTGCTGACGCCCCAGCTCGTCTGCCAGACGTACTTGAGCTCGTTGTCCTTATCGAGGAACTGGGTGCCGAAGGCCCGGGCAAAGTTCTGCCCGAGGAAGTGGGAGGTCCCTGCCTGCAGGGCCCGTCGGTCGCCCATCATGGCCTCGATGGCATAGCTGCGCACGGCCCCGGCGAACTTTTCGGTGTCGCTCTTGCGGCCCTTGATCACCGGGATCGCGGCGTCATTCTCGGCAAAGTCAGCATAGACGTCGAGCATGCGCAGGGTCTCTTCCTGCGCCTCCTCGGCCGTGGCGTGGCAGGTGTGTCCCTCCTGCCAGAGGAACTCGGTTGTGCGCAGGAACAGACGGGTGCGCATCTCCCAGCGCACCACATTGCACCACTGGTTGATCAGCATGGGCAGGTCGCGCCACGACTGGATCCACTTGGCGAACATGGCATTGATGATCGTCTCGGAGGTTGGCCGGACGATCAGCGGCTCCGCCAGCTCCTTGCCGCCGCCATGGGTCACGACCGCCAGCTCGGGTGAGAACCCCTCGACGTGCTCGGCTTCCTTCTTGATAAAGCTCTCCGGGATAAAGAGCGGGAAGTAGGCATTCTGATGGCCGGTAGCCTTGAAGCGCCGGTCGAGGCCCTCCTTGATCGCCTCCCAGAGGGCATAGCCATAGGGCCGGATGACCATGCAGCCCTTCACCGGCGCATAGTCGGCCAGCTCGGCCATCTGCACCACATCCGTATACCAGCGAGAGTAGTCCTCACTTCTCGGTGTCACACTCTGTGCCATAGAAACTCCTTTGTGACGCGCCTCACCCCTCGCGCCTCACGTTTCACACATCACGCCTCACGTATCACGCCTCACGTCCTCCACGGCGACCGCCGCACAATCAGCTGCTCCCGCTCCGGGCCGACCGAGACCAGGTCAGCCGGCAGCCCGACGAGTTCTTCCATGCGCTCGACGTAGCGGCGGGCGGCTTCCGGCAGGTCCTCCCAGCGGCGTGCCTCGCGCAGGCTCTCGCTCCAGCCGGGCCACTCTTCGTAGACCGGCTCGCAGTCGGCGAGGCTGTAGCCGATGGGGGGCCAGTCTTCGGCCACCGTGCCGCCGCAGCGGTAGGCGGTGCAGATGCGCAGGCGCGGCAGGCCGGTGAGCACGTCGAGCTTGGTCACCGCCAGGCTGGTGAAGCCGTTCAGGCGAGCTGCATAGCGCAGCAGGACGACATCCAACCAGCCGCAGCGGCGCCGTCGCCCGGTAGTCGCACCGTACTCGACGCCCTCGCGGACGAGGTGCTCGCCGACCTCATCGCGGCACTCGGTCGGGAAGGGCCCGGAGCCCACCCGGGTCGTGTACGCCTTGGCAATGCCCAGCACGCCGCCGACCTCTCCCGGGGCCATGCCGGTCCCCACGCAGGCTCCGCCGGCGGTGGGGTTGGAGGAGGTGACGAAGGGGTAGGTGCCATGGTCGATATCCAACAGCGTTCCCTGCGCTCCCTCAAAGAGCACGCGGTCGCCGCGCCTCAAAGCCTGGTGTACGATGAGCGACGTATCGGCAATGTGGGGCGCGAGGCGCTCCGCCGCCGGCCGCAGGCGCTCGAGCATGGCCTCGATATCGAGCGGCGGCTGGCCATACAGGTCCACCAGGAGCCGGTTCTTTTCCTGGGCGACCACCCGAAAGTGCCTGGCGAAGGCGTCGAAGCGCAGCATCTCCTCGACACGAATGCCCACGCGTGCGGCCTTGTCGGTGTAGGCCGGGCCGATGCCGCGGCCGGTTGTGCCAAGGGCCTGCGTGCCCCGGCTCGTCTCCTGGACCTGGTCGAGCACCTGGTGGTAGGGCAGGAGCAGATGCGCCGCCCGCGAGATGCGCAGCACCTCGAGATCGCACCCAAAGCCCGCCAGCTCGTCCATCTCCTCGAGGAGCGAGAACGGCTCCACCACGGTGCCATTGCCGATCACGCACAGCACGCCCGGGCGCATGATGCCTGAAGGCACCTGGTGCAACCGCACCGTGCGGCCCTCTCGCACCACGGTATGGCCGGCGTTGCTGCCGCCCTGGTAACGGACCACCATCTGGACGTCGGCCGCAAGGAGGTCGACGATGCGACCCTTTCCCTCATCGCCCCACTGGGCTCCCACGACGATCAGACCGGGCACGTTGCCCCTCCTTCGTAGCGGCATCGTACCGCCTTCGACGGGCAGCGCTGCCCACAAAAAAGAGCCCGCCGAAACGCGGACTTCAGCTATTCTACCACAAACCGGCGCACCTGACTAACGCGGAGGCGCGATATGCCTGGGGAGGGTGCAGTTCAGGTTCGGGCAGCTCGCGCCCAGCCAAGCTGTGTGTAGCCCCCCTCCCCCGGCCCCAAAACAGGCGGACCCCGCGGCGTCCGCCGGGAGAGGCCATACCAGGATTGGGATAGAGTTTTGCCTTT
>JAIMBM010000502.1 GCA_023511475.1 Anaerolineae bacterium | reverse complement strand
CCCCTCGGGGCGGCCAAACGCCCCAAACCCCCGACCTGGGATGGAGCCGGGCTGCGGCCCGGCGAAATGCCCGGCTGCAGCCCAGGCAGTGGCGCATGTTGGACGCACCCGCCGGGCGGACTCTTGACGTCTTTCACACTTTGTGTTATCCTTAGGCTAACTGGTCAGACCACTTACCAGCCCTCTTCGCCACGGAGGCGGTGATGCCCCTCTGGCCAAGGCCCAAGCGGCCGGCTCTGCACGCGGAGCAGGCCCTGGTTACGGCGATCCTCGACGGCACCTATCCGCCGGGCGCGCTGCTTCCGGGAGAGCGCGAGCTGGCCCGGCAACTGGGTGTCACCCGACCCACGTTGCGGGAGGCTCTGCAGCGCCTCGAGCGTGACGGCTGGCTCACCATCAACCAGGGCAAGTCGACCCGCGTGCGGGATTTCTGGCGGGACGGCGGCCTGAACGTCCTCAGCTCCCTGGTTCGCTACGGCGGCCCCCTTCCCTCGGGTTTCGTGACCCAGCTTCTCGAGGTGCGCCTGGCGATGGCCCCTGCGTATACGCGGGCGGCCGTCGAGCGACAGGGCCAGACCGTTGCCGCCTACCTCGCCGGGCACACTGCCCTCGAAGATACCCCCGAGGCGTTCGCCAGGTTCGACTGGCTGCTCCATCATGCCCTCACCATCTGCTCGGGAAACCCGATCTACACCCTGATTCTCAACGGCTTTGCCGGATTCTATGAGCAGCTTGCCTGCCTGTACTTCCGCCAGCCGGAGGCGAGGGCTTCCTCGCGCTCCTTCTATGCGGCCTTGCTTGAGGCAGCCCGGGAAGGCGACGCCTTGCGGGCCGAGGGTATCGCGCGACAGGTGATGGCAAAGAGCATCGAGCTGTGGCGCAAGGCCAGCCCGGGCAGGTGAGGCGACCTCTCGCCGATAGGGCGTATGCGCGCCTGCCCGGTAGCCCGACCGTCTGAGCAAGCGCTGTGGCTCGGACTGGCTGATCGGGCATCGGAACTGAGCAGCGACCCCTACTGGAGGCGAGGCCATGAGGCGTTGGAACGGCTGGGGCGATGACACGGTCACCTACCCGCTGCCCGAACCTGCCCTGCGGTATCTGAGCGCGCTCGTCGGGCCAGGGCAGCGACCTCGCGACGCCACGCTCGCCGAGGTCGTGGCGACGGTGCCGGCGAGCCGCCTCCCACCCCATCCCCTCGTCGACGCCGACCCCGTCGAGCGCGTGTACCATGCGCGAGGGCAGAGTCTTCCGGACTGGATCGCCCTGCGCAGCGGGCGCATCGGCGTCTTCCCGGATGGCGTGGCGTATCCGACGACGGGCGACGAGGTGCGCGAGCTGTTACGGTGTGCGCGGGAGGCGGGCCTGCGACTCATCCCCTACGGCGGCGGGACCAGTGTCGTGGGGCACATCAACCCCTTGCCGGGCGAGGCTCCTGTGTTGACCGTGGATCTCCGCCGCCTGAGCCGTCTGCGACGCTTTGACGGACGCAGCGGCCTGGCGACCTTTGAGGCCGGAATCGCCGGGCCGGACCTTGAGGCGCAGCTTCGGGCCCGCGGCTACACGCTGGGCCACTTTCCCCAATCTTTCGAGTACTCGACGCTTGGCGGCTGGATAGTCACCCGCTCCAGCGGACAACAGTCGCTTGGCTACGGGCGCATCGAGCGGCTCTTTGCCGGGGGGCAGCTCGAATCACCTGCGGGCACTCTCGAACTGCCACCCTTCCCCGCTTCGGCGGCTGGCCCCGACCTGCGCGAGGTGGTCCTTGGCTCTGAGGGGCGCCTCGGCATCCTTACGGAGGCGACCGTGCGAGTGACGCCGCTTCCGGAGATCGAAGCCTTCCATGGCGCCTTTCTTCCCGACTGGCCAAGCGGCTGTGCAGCTGTGCGGGCGATCATGCAGGCGCGCCTGCCCCTGTCGCTCCTGCGGCTGAGCACGCCGGAGGAGACGGCAACAACTCTGGTGCTGGCCGGGCACGAGCGCCTGATCGGCGCGTTGGAGCGGCTCCTCGCGGTGCGCGGCGTGGGGGCCGGCAAGTGCATGCTCATCCTCGGCTTTACCGGGCGCCGGGCGATTGCGCGAGCTGCCCGACATGAGGCGTTGGATATCGTCAAGCAACACGGGGGCGTGCACGTCGGGCGAGCTTTTGGCAACCAGTGGCACCACAGCCGGTTCCGCACGCCCTACCTGCGAAACACGCTGTGGGAGACGGGCTATGCCATCGACACTCTCGAGACGGCGACCGACTGGTCGACGGTCCCCCGAATGGTCGCCGCTATCGAGGAGGCGCTCCGCCGGGGGTTGGACGATTGTGGCGAGCGCGTGCACGTCTTCTCGCATCTCTCGCACCTCTACCCCTACGGCTCGAGCATCTATACGACCTATCTCTTTCGCGTGGCGCCGGATCCCGAAGAGACCCTCCGCCGCTGGCAGGTGCTCAAGGCAGCAGCGAGCCGCGCCGTCGTCGAGCTTGGCGGCACGATCACCCATCAGCACGGGATTGGCACCGACCATGCGCCGTATCTGGAAAACGAGAAGGGCACTCTGGGCATGGAGGCGCTCAGGGACCTCTGCAGGCGCTTCGATCCAGAGGGCATCATGAACCCGGGCAAGATGATCTAGCATCGGGGCTGGGAGGGCCTGATGTGGCAGCGTGACTGGCGAAGTGCCGTCTGGGCACAGATTGACGAGCCGTGGGACCTCATCATCATCGGCGGCGGTGTCACGGGTGCGGGCATCCTCCGGGAGGCGGCGAGGTCGGGCGTGCGCGCCCTGCTCGTGGAGCAGCGAGACTTTGCCTGGGGCACCTCCAGCCGATCTTCCAAGCTGGTACACGGTGGCCTGCGGTACCTCAAAGAGGGGAAGCTGCGCCTCACGCGCAACGCGGTCCGCGAGCGCGAGCGGCTGCTGGAGGAAGCACCGGGCCTGATCGACCCCCTGGGGTTCCTGCTCGCGACCTACAAAGGGGACCGGCCCGGCCGCTGGACCTACAAGGTTGGCCTTTCGATCTATGACCTGCTCGCCCTGCGTTGGACTCACCGCTACTACTCGGCAGCGGACTTTGAGATGCTGGCACCGCACCTCGCACCGGAAGGGCTCAGGGGCGGCTTTCGCTATGGCGACGCGCAGACCGACGATGCACGCCTCGTGCTGCGCCTGATACAGGAAGCCGTGGCCGATGGGGGAGTTGCGATCAACTATGTGGCCGTCTGCGGGCTGCTGCAAGAGAAGGGCCGGGTCGCGGGGGTTCGTCTGCGGGAGGAAGGCAGCGGCAGGGAGGCGGAGGCGCGGGCCCGCGTCGTCGTCAATGCGACCGGCGCGTGGGCGGACCGGTTGCGGAGAGAGGTCGGCGCGCCCGCGCGCATGCGCCCTCTG
>JAIMBM010000501.1 GCA_023511475.1 Anaerolineae bacterium | reverse complement strand
CTCCCCGAGGAGGACGCCGCAGCGTCCTCCTCGGGGAGGGGGCCAGGGGGAGGGGTTTACCAATACTCGGGCGTTGGGTCCCATCCCCGTGGCGTCTGCACAATGTCGGGGGGCGCGCTGCGAAAGGCCAAAGTTGAGCCCCTTTTTCCTCCATCCCCGCCCCCGCCGCGGCGGGGGCGGGGTTAGGGGTGGGGGCACTTTTTGAGGAGAGCACGCTGGCGTCCCTTAAGTTAGCGCCAATGGGGCGAGGGGGAGGGGTGCCCCCGACGCAGCATCGCTCGAGGTCATGTCAGCGACCCGTGGACGGCACGGCGGGTTGCGCTGCGAAAGGCCAAACTCGAGGAGGGGGCGACCGATCCAGCGTCGCGACTGGCTGCCTCGCCCCCTGAGCCCATGCCCTCAGGCCCAGGAGACAAGTCAAGGGGCGAACGGAGGCCGGCCTGGCCCCCTCGATGTTGGCAGCGGCCCCAAGTTGCGTAGAATACCTGCGTAATGGACCAAGCCGGAGAAGCGAGCGGCCATGGCGTACGCGGACAGGCGTCACAGGCGCCGGATTCGCCGCACCACATCACTGCAGGGAGGAACACAGCTCGTGACGTCGGCTGAGGTCGATCTCTACCAGGCCATACTCGCCCGCCGCTCCGTCCGCCGCTACGAGCGGACGCCGCTCGAGCCGGAAGAGTTGGCACAGGTGCGCGCGGTCATCGCTGGGGTGCGCCCCCTCATCACGGAGAACCGATACCATGTGCTGCTCCGCGACCTGCCGGCGGCCTCGGATCTGACCGCCGCCCTCGGCGCCTACGGTCGGATTGCCAATCCGCCGCACGTGCTCGTGCCCTATCTCCTTGGCGACCGGCACCCGCTGGTTGACCTCGGCTTCCGCACAGAGCAGATCGCCGTACGCCTGACGGCACTCGGCCTCGGCTCCTGCTTTATCGGCTGCCTCGGCCGCGAGGCACAGGTGCGCGCCCGCTTCGGGCTGCCCCCTTCCACCCACGTTGCCGCCCTTCTCGTCTTCGGGCGACCTTCCGGAGCCACCGCAGCACGAGCGGTCAACGCGCTCGTTCGCGAGCTCACAGGGGCAACGCGCAAGCTGCCGGCCCACCGAGTCTTCTTCGACGGAGACTTTTCCCGGCCGGCGGCCCCGCCTCCGGACCTCGCGCCCCTCATCGAGGCGGCGCGCCATGCACCCTCGGCCGTCGACGCGCAGCCCTGGCGCTTCCTGTGGCGCGATGGCGTGCTGCACCTCTTTGTCAGGCGACGGAACCCCAGGTACGGCCCCGGCCGGAGCCAGAGCTACCGCCTACACGACGGCGGCGTCTGCATGGGCAACGTCGCGCTCGCCCTCGAGGCGCTGGGACGGCACGGGTCCTGGATAGTGTACGAGGACGATGAGGCGGACCTGCTGGAGCATCCAGAATCCCTTGCACCCCTCGCCCATCTCGAGCTTGAGCGCCAGTAAGAGGAGAATGGCTACGATGTACTACGGCGACCGCATCCGCCTGCGCGCGATCGAACGCGAGGATATCCCGACCTTTGTGCGCTGGTTCAACGATCCCGAGGTGCGGCGCTATCTCTTGATGTACCAGCCGATGTCGCGGGCCAGCGAGGAGCGCTGGTTTGAGGGCCTGCTGGACCGACGCGATGACTACCTGTTCGCCATCGAGGCATCCGTCAGCGACCAGTGGGTACACATCGGCAACTGCGGCCTGCACAAGATTGACTGGAAGAACAGGCACGCCGTCTTGGGCATCGTGATCGGCGAGAAGGCGTTCTGGGGCAAGGGCTACGGCACCGACGCGGTGAGGACTATGCTGCGTTTCGCCTTCCACGAGTTGAACCTTCACCGGGTCGAGCTCGAAGTGTTTGACTACAACCCGCGGGCGCAGCGCTGCTATGAAAAGGCAGGCTTCCGGCTTGAGGGCACCCGGCGACAGGCCCTCTTCCGAGATGGCGAGTACCATGACGCACACCTCATGTCGGTCCTGCGGCACGAGTTCGCCAGCGCCCGGGAGCGGCGGTAGTGGCCAGGCGCCCGGCGCAAGTGCTCCTTGCCGTCTTGGTGGTGCTCTCCCTGGCGGGGAGCGCCGCCCGGAGCGCTCCGCTGGCGCCGTCGGCCCCTGCCGTGCGCCTTGACGTCAGCGGCGCACGCGATGCGCTCGCCCTTCTCCAGGCCCTCGGCAGCAGCGGGTCCGTCGACGAGCAGCAGATACACCGGCTGCTGGCGACGCGGCCCTACCAGGTCCTTCTGGAGTACCACAGCCGCCTGGATAGCACTGTCACCGCCGACGGCCTTGCCGAGATGCTCGGCGCCGTCCAGCGGGAGCGCCTCTTCGTCTCCCGGGGCCAGCGCCTCGGGCGCATGCACGCCTACTGGCGCTGGGCAACCAGCCAGTTGCCGCTGCTGCAAGCCCGCCTCGGAGAGCTCTCGGACCCGGCGGTAGTTGAGCGCGCTGCCGCCCGGGCCAGATCGGCGCTGCCACCGTACGCCTGCCTGCAGGTGACGGTCTATGTCCTTGCCGACGGCTACACCCCCGCCTACTCGACCGGCGACGCCATCGTCCTCGATCTCTTGCAGATTGCCCGCACCGACCGGCTGGAGACGTGGCTGGCCCGCGAGCTGCACCGCATCGGCGTCTACTCCCTCTTCCCCGAGCCGTGCCCCGACCGTAACACCGGTGCCGCCCTTGACGTGCTGGCCGGGATGATCCAGGAAGGCGCCACGAGCTACTGGATCGACGGCTGGCGTGCAAGGCCGAGGTCTGAGGACGTAGCGCAGGTGCAGGCCTTTCTCGAGGGCGTGCTGGAGGGCGCTTTCTCCCCTTCGCAGGCCGAGGAGGAGCTCGCCAAACTGCTCGCGGAAGGTCGGGGGCCCCTGCAGAGAGTCGGCAACAGGGTCATCGCCGCACTCGTCAGTGCCTATGGCGACGAGTGGGTGCAGGCCCGCCTCTGGGATCCTGTCGGCCTGCTGCGATCCTATGCCCGCCTGCGCACCCAGCCAGATATGGCGGCGCTGCTCGCCCTCTTTCGGGGACAGCGGCGAAAGTGTCCGGCTTGGTTCTGAAGCATGGCAGCTGCACGCGATACGGCCGCCGCTCCGTGCTCACCTCCCCATTGACCCGGCCTTCTGGCAGTTCAGGGGCGGACAGCCCTCTTCCACTCGTAGGGCAGGGGCATTGCTCATCGGGGCACCCCCTCCGAATGAAAAGAAACGCCCCTTCCCCGCCGCTGAGGCGGCGGGGAAGGGGGCGGGGGGGATGGGGCATGGGCGCTAACTTGAGGGACGCCAGCGTGCGCTCTTCTATAGGTACCCCCACCCCTCGCCCCGCCCCCGCCGCGGCGGGGGCGGGGAATCCGGAAAAAAGGGGGGTGTCCGC
>JAIMBM010000500.1 GCA_023511475.1 Anaerolineae bacterium | reverse complement strand
CCAATGGCTACTCCCTCGCCCGTCGCGTTCTGGCTGAAGAGCCGATGGTCGGTGTTCACCCTGCCCTTGGCCGTCCCTTGGGCGACGCGCTCCTCGAGCCGCACCGCTCCTATCTGCCGCTTTTCGAGCGGCTGCAGGGCCGGGTGCGGATCAAGGGCCTCGCCCATATCACTGGCGGCGGGTTCGATGACAACATTCCGCGCATCCTGCCCTCCGGCCTCGGCGTGCGGCTGGACCCTGCCTCCTGGCCGGTGCCGCCGCTCTTCCGCCTCATCCAGGAGAAGGGGAAGGTGCAGGAGGCCGAGATGTACCGCGTGTTCAACATGGGCGTCGGCCTCGTGGCCTTCACTGCGGCTGCCGAGGCGGGGGCAGCCCTGGAGGTTGCCCGGGATGGCGCCTGGGTGATCGGCGAGGTCGTACCTGCTCCAACGAAGAGGGTGATCTGGCCATGGTCCGACTCGCAGTCCTGATCTCAGGGCACGGCTCGAACCTGCAGGCGCTCATCGACGCCTGCGAGCGGGGGGAGCTGCCCGGCGTCGAGATTGCGGTGGTCGTGTCGAACCGCCGCGATGCCTACGGGCTGGAGCGCGCCCGGCGGCACGACCTGCCAGCCATTTACCACCCGCTCGCCTCTTACCGTGAGCGACGGCTCTCGCGCGCCGACTATGACGCCGACCTGGCCGGCATCCTTGAGCAGCACCGGGTGGATTGGGTTGTGCTGGCGGGCTGGATGCATGTGCTCAGCAATGCCTTCCTCGGGCGCTTCCGGGGCCGGGTGCTCAACCTGCATCCTGCCCTGCCGGGGCAGTTCCCGGGCACGGGTGCCATCGCCCGCGCCTATGAGGCCGCGCGGCGCGGGGAGATCGATCACACCGGCGTCATGGTGCACCTTGTCCCGGATGAGGAGGTCGATGCCGGGCCGGTGATCGTGCAGGAAGCGGTGCCCATCTATCCCGATGATAGCCTCGAGGAGTTGGAGGCGCGCATCCACGCCGTCGAGCATCGGCTGATTGTCGAAGCCGTGCGCCGCATGACCTCCACTGCCGAGAGCGGAGCCCATCCGCAATGACCGATCGGGGAGGGACGCGCCCGCGGGCGGTGGCGGGCCCGGGAGGGCGTATCCTGGGTGGAGGCCGCCCAGCCTCCCTCGCTGGCGGGGCCCTGGCGTGTGGCCTCCTGGCTGCGGCCGCCTACCTGCGCTTCAGCCGGCTGGGCTTTGCCCTGATGGAAGGGGACCAGTCGATCATTCTGGGGATAGCGCTGCGCTTTGTGCGGGGAGGGCCGCTGCCGCTTACCGGGATGAAGTCGTCGGCCGGGGTTATGATGCCGCCTCTGGCGGAGTACTTCCTCGCGGTGCCGCTCTTCCTCCGGCAGGAGGTGATGGCGGCCGTGGTCCTCAATGCCCTGCTCGCCTTCCTGGCGGTGGCGGTCTGCCTGTGGTTCACGGCGAGGCTGGCAGGGCTGCGGACTGGCCTGATTGCGGCGCTGCTGTTCGCCGTTAGCCCCTGGGCGGTGCACTACTCCCGCTTTCTCTGGAACCCCAACCTGATGCCGCTCTTCTCCACGCTGCTTCTGGGCTCGCTTCTGCTGTACTTTGCAGCACCCCGGGGCCGTCCGCTCCTGCTGTCGCTCTCGCTCCTGTGGCTGGCGGCGGCGATCCAGCTCCACCCCGCTGCGCTGGTGCTGATCGTGACCGTCGGGCTCATCTTTCTGTTGCTCCTTCGGGCACTTTCCTTCAGGCACCTGGTGTTGGGGGTGGGCCTGTTCATGCTCTTGCTCGCGCCCTATCTTTGGTACATCCGGATCACGGGCCTGACGGAGCTGAGGGCGATGCTCTCGGCCCTCGGCGGCAAGAGGGCCTACCTGAACACGGCCGCCTTCCTCCACATGCGAGACCTGATCACGGGGAACGGCCTTCTCGAGTCGGCCATGGCCTGGAGGGGCGCCGTCTGGCCGTGGTACTTCCTGGAGCGCATCGAGGGTTGGCTCTTCATCGGGTGTGCGGCCTATGCGGCGCTCTACCTGGTGCTGGGCGGCTGGCGCGGCCTCTTGCGGCGGGAGCCTGCGCCGCTCAGTGCGGCCTTTGCCATCCTGCTCCTCTGGATTGCCGTGCCCGGGCTTCTCTACCTGCGGCACACGGTCTACCTGCAGAACTATTACTTTGTCTACATCTACCCGGCGCCTTACGTGCTGATCGGCCTCGTGGTCGACCATGCCCTCAAGGGCCTGGCCTGGCTCCTCCGGCCGCGCCTGGCACTGTGGCGCCGGGGCGCCGTTGCGGCGGCCAATCTGCTCCTCGTCGGCCCGATCCTGGCCATCGGCCTGTGGCAGTTCCACATTGCCGAGGTGCGCATGGACCTGCAGGAAGCCGGGGTCCTTCACCATCGGCAGGCGCAGGAGGTCGACCGGCTCAGCAGGGCCCTGCGACGAGTCACAGCGGCCCACCCGGGCTGCAGCGTCGTGCTTATCTCGGGAGGCCATGCGGCAGAGACGAGCCCCTTCGGCCTCCTCGGCGACCTGAGCGGTGCGGACGTGCGCTTTGTGCAGGATGGGCGTGGGCTCATCGTGCCCGAGGGATGCGCGATCTACCTGGACACGACCCCAGGTGCCTGGCTGCAGACCTGGCTCACGGATCTCACCGAGCTACCGGGTGAGGAGGTCCGCTCCGGCAGCGAGCGGTGGCGCTTCTTCCTCAAGGGGGCCGGGCCTTCGGCGTGCTGCGATCAACAGTCAGGGCCTGTTGGCGAGTGGGCCAACGGGCTGCAGCTTCTCGATCGGGAGCTCGCGGGTAGCGCGGCGCCCTCCGGGACAGTCGAACTGGTTCTGACCTGGCGGGCCTCCGGGGCGCCCGGCCCGCAGGCATACCACTTTTTCAACCACCTCGTGCACCTGCCGGATGGACGGCTCATCTCACAGGAGGATGGGCCCGGCGTGCACACGCCCTACCTCAGGGAGGGGGATCGCTTCATCACGCGCTTTCTCATCCCCGTGCCGGCGGATGCGCCCGCCGGCCGCTATGAGATACGGGTCGGGCTCTACAACCTGCAGAGCCTGGAGAGGATGACGCTGACCGGCGGGGGAGACTCTCTGCCAGTAGCGACCCTGGAGCTCACCGCGCAGGGGTGAGGCACGCCGGCGGCTGCGGGCGCCTGCCGGGGGTTCAGGGGGGCCAGGGGAGGGGGCAGCTCCCTCCGCGAGATGCTGTGCGGGCCATGGGCGCCTACGCTGCCCCCAGGCCACTTGTGGGTGATTGACAGGTCCGTCTCGGGGATTGCTTCGGCGGCTGGCGCCGCCTGTTCAGAAGCCTCACTGGCGGCCACTAGAGCCTGGCAGGCTCGCTACCGGGTTATATGCTCCGCGCCCGCCCGGTACGGGACCGTTTCAGGGG
>JAIMBM010000499.1 GCA_023511475.1 Anaerolineae bacterium | reverse complement strand
GGCGAGATTGCTTCGGCGGCTGCGCCGCCTCGCAATGACGGGCAGTGGCGTCCGCCACCGGCGGCGGTCGCTTGTAGCCCACATGTCTGCGGATCGCGTAGGGGCGCCGTGGTGGAGTGCGACGCCAGGGGGACGACTCCCTCGGGAAACGAGTTGCTCCTTCTCCGGACCAGACATCGCCTACGGGAGGAGAGGCGTGGCCACGAGACACTACCGCGAGCAGGTTCCGAGAGTCGCCAGATGGTCGCAGTCTACACCGACGATTCTGGGATACACCCGAAGGCCCGCAACGCTCGCGGCGCGACGCTTGCGCTGGCCGCGGTTTCGTGCTACACTACACGCACAACACCCCTGCTGTGTTCGTGATGCAACGCAAGTTTTGAGCCAACACACGTAAAGAGGGAGCCGGGGTCCTTTCGGGGCTGCAGTAGCCCGCAAGGGCAAGGCAATAACCGATAGGCAAGGCGACCCACCTGCGAGAGCAGGTTCAAAACTCGAGCACACGGCACGGCGGGGGTGTGTCTGGCCCGGGGGTCCCCGGGCACACTCCGTTAAGGAACAGGGGAGGCCCGCTATCAAGCCTCCCCTGTGTGCATCCTACCCCTGCCGGGTACCCTTGCGCCGGGCCTCTACTCTCCGCGCAGCGCCCGTATGGCCGCATCCGCGGCCAGCGCGAACCGCCTGCGCCGCCCGGGGTCCAGCGAGGCTGCGACGTGCACCAGTGCCCCCAGCAAGCCCGCGAGCACCCCTACCGCCTCCCCCTGCGAGGTGTCAGTTGCCGCGCAGGTCAGCACGAGCTCGCCTGCCTGAGCAGCCTGACACACAGCCGAGGGAGCGACCACCATGGTGTGCACCCCCCGCTGCCGGGCAAAGGCCGCGGCCCTCGCCACCTCCGGGGCCTCCTCCACACAGATCCCGATGAGCAGGTCCCCGGGCCCGAGCCTCGCCAGCACTGAGGCGAGCCCCTCCGCACCCACCGGCGCAGCCCAGGCGTCCAGCCCCTGCCCGGCCAGACCACTCGCCAGCACACTCGCCAGATGGCAGGCCAGCCCCTCGCCAACCACAAAGATGCGTCGAGCCCCTCGCAGCGCCGACGCGACCTGGTCCGCCACCTCGGGCGTCACGTGGCTGACCGCTCTCCGCAGCGCCTGCACCTGCCACCCAAGGCTGGTCAGAAAGGCCGGCTCCGGAGCCGGCTCTCCAACGACCCCGCCGGGCGTGCGAAGCTCGTCGAGCACCAGCGCTCTCACGTCCTGCACCAACTCGGGATAGCCAGCGTATCCCAGCCGCTGCGCAAAGCGAATCACCGTAGCCTCGTTCAGGTCCAGACGGCGCGCCAGGCGCGCGGCTGACAGGAAGGCGGCCTCCTGATACGAGCTGACGATAAAGTCAGCCAGCCTCCTCTGGCTCTTCGTCAGGTGCGGATAGGCCTGTCGGATCTTCTCGAGGATCACTACTGCTGCCTCCCGCGACAACCGAGGGGGCACTCCCTCAAGGCCCCTTTGCCTTCCACCTGCGCCCCACTGGTTCATTCTAGCAAGGCCAGCGGAGCATGTCAAAGGATTCTTCACGGCGCCGACTCGCTCTCTCCCTTGACACCTTTCTCGTTATGTGCTATTCTCGCCCTGGGTCTAGCTAGGAGGTGGGCTGCGTGAAGCGCGAACGAGTCGCTGAAGACATTTTCGTCTTCTACAGCGACACCTATGCGCAGGCCGCGGCCGGGATCGTACTTCTCCCCGGTGGCGCCATTGTCATCGATACGTTGCCTTTCCCTCATGAGACGTCCGAGATAGTGCAGTTCATCAGGGACCATGGCATCCCAGGCGCAAGGTTCGTGATCAACACGCACTTTCACGGCGACCACACCTATGGCACCTGCTTCTTCCCTGATGCCACAGTCATTGCCCATCGCGCCTGCCGCGACGCTCTCGTCAAGTGGGGCGAGCGCCGGCTCGCTGAGGCCAAAGTCCTCACCCCGTCCCTGCAGGACGTCGAGCTTCGCCTGCCCGACGTGGTCTTTGACGACGAGATGCATCTCCACGTCGACGGGAGGAACCTCCTCCTGACGCACCTGCCCGGACACACTGCCGACTCGATCGGCGTCCTCGTCGAGGGCGACCGCGTCCTGTTCTCCGGCGATGCGGTCATGCCGGTCCCCTACATCCCCTGGGGCAACCGGGACCAGCTCCGGAGCTCCCTCGGCAGGGTGCTCACCATGCGGCCGGAGATGATCGTCCAGGGGCATGGGGACATTTTGCTGCGTGGCGAGATTGCCGACGCCGTGGAGTCCAGCATCAGCTATCTCGACAACATCAAGGAGCGTGTCGAGGAGATCATCGGTCGCGGCGGCACGGAGGCGGACCTGCGCAAGATCGACATCGAGACCTGCGGGCGCTCCCGTATTGCCCTCGACGGCCTCGTCTGCCAGCTCCATCAGGCCAACCTGAAGGCCCTCTTCAGGCTTCAACTGCAGCAGCGTCAACAGCAGGGTCGCGTGTTCTGACCCCGGGGCGCGCCATCCAAACCGGTGAGGCGGCCCGTACGCTGCCTTGGCCTTCCTTCTGATCCCGGAGCGCCAGAGATTGAGGTACCCGGTTGGCAGGCCGCTCGCTTCCCGCGTGAGGCGCGACTCGAGGCGCAGTCTCGCGGCCTACCCGCCGATCACCTCATCAATCCGGTGGGCGACCATGATGCGCGTGGTCAGCCGGAAGGACAGCCGCTTCCAGAAGGCGAGGTTATCCCCCGGCACCGTGACCGCAAGGCTCCGGGCACCACGCTCCCGGAACCGCCGGGCCGCCTCCCGGACCAGCGCTGAGCCGATCCCCTGCCTCTGACGGTCCGGGCGCACGGAGACGATGTGTATCAGCGCCTTGGAGCCGTCGTACACGCCGCGCAGGAGCCCGACCGGAACCCCCTCCTCCTCTGCCACCAGAAAGAGCGCCGCCGGGCAGGCGCTCACCCTGCGCATCGCCTCCGGGCCCTCGCTCTCTGGGTCGCCATACTGCAGGTTGGCACGCAGAATGGCTACCAGTGCGTCGCAGTCCGTCTCCTGAAAGTCACGGATGCGCACAGTGCCCTCCTTCGTACCCCACAGTCAGCCGTAGAGGAGACACCCCAGGAGCGCCAGTCGAATACGGCTCCAGGCTCCGGGTCTCCCTCTGCCCGCCCGTCCTTGGTCTTTTCATCTTACCATGCCTCCGTTCGGGGGGTCAAACTCGCTTCAAAGCGGGTGTAGTTCAATTTGGGCCAGGCTCATCTGCACTGCTGCCAGGACCCCCACCCCCGTGGTCCCACCCCCCACAAGGGGGGCGGGCCGCCTTGGGGGGGGGGGCCCCCCATCCCCCCCCCCCCACCCAACCCCCCCCGCCCCCCCCGCGGGCCCCCGGGGGGCA
>JAIMBM010000050.1 GCA_023511475.1 Anaerolineae bacterium | reverse complement strand
TGGTTGAGGGGCACAGCCGCCCGCGGGCCCGCAAACATCTCCGAACTGATCCCCTCTTTGCTCAAGTCTGTGTCCGCATTGGCGCAGCGCTATCGCGTAAAGCTCGACGTCGCGCCAGGAGTTGCCGGACTGCCGCTGGTGGCGGTTCATCCCGTAGCGCTGAAGCAGATACTCCTAGGCGCGACCATAGCAGTCATGCGAGCTGGCGACCTGAAGCGAATCTCCGTGAAGGGGAGTGCCTGTGATACGTGTGTCGAGATGCGTGTCGAAGGCGCAGGGCAACTTCGCGAGCCATATGCCAGCATCCAGAGCGACGAGGACCTGCAGAGCACCCTGGATCTCGCAGAGCGTTGCGGAGCGCAGATCACCGTGGAGCGCACAGACGATAGGATTGCCGTCCTCGTGCAGCTTCCAGGCGTGCAGCAACTGCCGGTTCTGGTGCTGGATGACAACTCTGAGACGCGGCGCCTCTTTGAGCGATACACGGTTGGCACACGATACCGTGTCATAGGGGTTGGCAGCCTGCCAGAAGCTCTTGCGAGCGCGGAACGGGTCGCGCCCTCCGTCATTGTGCTCGACGTCATGATGCCGCAGATGGATGGATGGGAGGTGCTTGCCCAGCTTCGACAGCATCCGCTGACGGCCGACATCCCGATCGCAGTATGCACCATATTGACCCAGGAGGAACTAGCCTTCGCCTTGGGTGCTGCTAGCTTCCTGAGGAAGCCCGTGTCTCGCCAGTCGTTTCTTGAGATGCTGGACCAACTGACGAGCTTGCGGGCTGGAGAAGCGAGGCAACTGCCCGCAAGCAGTTCACGAGATCGCGCGGGTCCAGCCCCCCGGTCCGAGTGATCGTGAGCGAGTTGGGCATGGTGGAGCCTCGCATCGGATCCTGGGCTGACAGCGCGATAACGGGTATGTCACGAATGCTGTCGTCAGCATTCTTCTCGGCAAGAAGCGTGTACCCATCCATTCCTGGCATGACCAGGTCGAGCAACATCACATCTGGACGGTACCGGCGCAAATGAGCAAGGGCACGCTGGCCGTCGTTGGCGCGATAGACGCGATAGTCACGGCCCGCACCCTCGAGCATGCGCCCGAACAACTGCAGTGCGTCGAATTCGTCATCGACCAGCAAGAGGGAGCGTATAGGCCGGCCGAGGGAGTCGAGCGCCGACAGCAGCCGATCGCGCGTCACCGGTTTGAGCAAATAGTCGACTACTCCAAGGCGTTCGGCTGCCTCGTGCTTGTCGGGTACCCAGCAGCCAATCACCGGTGTGCCGAGTGGCAGACCGCCCAGTTCTGTGACTCCAGGAGGCACGGCCTGGTACCGCTCGTCGTTGACGATAACAGCGTGAGCCGGCGCTCTGGTGAGCTCTGCGAGAGCCTCTTCAATGCTGGGAGCAGGAACCACCTCTGCGCTTGGACAGTGCCGCGCAACGAACCGCTGAAGGCTCTTCCCTTGCTCGACCACAACGAAGCGAGGACCAGTGTTCAGGTTGTCCCTCGAGGAGCGTCGCTCGTTCGGCTCATAGGCGGCGTACGGGTTAATCCAGCGGCTCCAGTCTGAACGAAGGGGAGGAGGCTCAACTGTCGGCAGCGACACGTAGAAGGTTGAGCCTTTCCCCACCTCACTTTCGAGCCAGATTCTGCCTCCGTGCATCTCTACAAAGCGCTTGCTAATCGCAAGCCCCAGACCGCTTCCTTTTCCCCCTACAGCTCCCGTGGACGCCTGCTCAAACGGCAAGAAAACCCGCTCTTGGTCCTTTGGGTCAATGCCCGGCCCTGTGTCGGCTACACTGATCACCACGTCACGGCCCCGCAGCACGACGTCCAGGCGCGCCCCACCCTCTTTGGTGTATCGCCCGGCGTTGCTGAGAAGGTTAACCAGTACCTGCCGGATCCGCGTTCGGTCGCAGAATACCTCGACGTCGCAACTGACCGAGTGCTCAAGGTAGAGGCCCTTGGAGGTGAACAACGGCCTGACCGCCGCGATAGCACTGGTCACCAAGTCTCGGACGGGAACCCACTCTTTCGAGAGCACCATGCGGCCTGCATCTGCCTGGCTGAGGTCCAGAACATCATCAACAAGACTAGCAAGGTGCCGGCTGTTGGCAAGAATGACCTCAAGGTCCGCCAGCAACTCGGATGGCACACCTCCATAGGCATCCGGCGCCCCGGTTATCATCTCACTGAAACCAATGATCATGTTGAGCGGAGTCCGAAGTTCATGGCTCACGTTTGCCAGGAACTCCTCCTTGACCCGCCGGGCTTCTTCTGCGATGTGTCGCATCGCGTCGAGGCGCTCTGACAGCCGTGCAAGCTGTATGTTCGCGTGCACAAGATCAGCTTGAGCCTGCCGCAGGGCCAACTGCTGGTCCCGCGCCTTGTCTAGGAGGTCACGCATGTTTTCGTAGCTCGACCATGACCAATCGATCATCTCGGTGATGCAAAGCAGCATTCCGTACAGCAGAGCTTGCAGCCCCCAGATCAGCACGACGGCTACCCCTTTCGTAATGGGGCTATACAGACGCAAGGGGCCAGGACCCGCTAGAGCGAGAGCTGTACTCAGAACCGAAGCCCCGACGCCCCAGCCCAGCCCTAGAGTAACCGTGCATAGCGCGCAGGGGATAGCGAGAACGCACACTATCGCGTCTGCTGGAAACCAGACGAGCGCCAGCACGCTCACGGCCAGGAAACACGCACATGTCAGCCACGCGCCCAGGCGCTGTGCCGACCGGCCAACAAGGTAGATCGCCAGGAAGAGGACCATCATCGCGAGTCCGAGCAACTCGACGGGAAATGGCCAGCGACCTACCTCGCAGGCCAGCACAAGCAGCAGCCCCATCCCAACCATCGCTAGAGCAGTGTGTTGCCAAAGCCCGCGTTGTGGCTCTGCGGCAAGACGCTGCTTTGTGTCTCTACTTCTTGCGCACATCGTGTGCACCCCCTCGGAACTGGCCTTCCCCGTCAGGTTGCCCCAGCTAGACACTGCTGGCGTCGTCGCAGCCCTCAATCTCCTCCCGGCGTGCAGACCTTGCCGGAGGTACGGTTGATGGTCCCTGATGGCCCGATTCTTGAGCGAAAACCTTTGCTATGTCAAGACCGGTTGCAGTAGTACTTCGCCCTCGATGTGAACCGCCGTGGTCCTGCGGCACTCTGTTGACTCCCCTGAGGACTTGTGCCATAGTACTCCCCGTCCCCCTTCCAGTTCACCAAGGAGCGCGCAGAGATGTCAGACCAAACCATACCAACCATCGGCTTCATCGGCCTCGGCATCATGGGCAGGCCCATGTCCCGCAACCTCCTGCGGGCAGGCTATCCGCTCGTGGTCTATGACCTCATCCCCGAGGCGATCGAGGCCGTCGTCCACGAGGGTGCCCAACGCGGCACCTCCAGCGCCGACGTGGCCTCCCGCTCGCAGGTCGTCATCACCATGCTCCCCGATTCGCCGGACGTGGAGAAGGCTTACCTCGGCCCGCAGGGGGTGCTCGAGGGCGCCCGACCGGGCACGATCCTCGTGGATATGAGCACCATCTCGCCGACGGTGGCAGTGCGCGTGGCACAGGCCGCCGCCGAGAAGGGCTGCCCAATGCTCGACGCCCCGGTCAGCGGCGGCGACGTCGGCGCGCAGCGGGGCACGCTCTCCATCATGGTCGGCGGCGACCCGCAGGTCTTTGCGCAGGTCGAGCCGATCTTTAGCGTCATGGGCAAGGCGGTCCACTGCGGGGAGAGCGGCGCCGGACAGGTGGTCAAAGCCTGCAATCAGGTGCTCGTGGCGGTGACTCTCGTAGGCATGGCCGAGGCGCTTGTCCTCGGCACCAAGGCGGGCGTCGACCCGGAAAAGATCGTGCAGGTCCTTTCCGGCGGCCTCGCCCGCTGTGGCGTCCTCGAGAACCGTGGCATGCGAGTCGTGGGGCGGGACTTTGCCCCGGGCTTTCGCATCCGGCTCCACTACAAGGACCTCAACATCATCCGTGAGGCGGGCCGCGCCTATGGCGTGCCGCTCCCGGCCTCGGCCCTCGCCCACGAGCTGTTCGGAGCCGCCATGGCTGCGGGCCGGGGAGAGCTGGACCACTCCGGGATCGTCACGGTCATAGAGGACCTGGCCGGAGTCGAGGTGAAGAAAAAGTAGGCGCGGCCGGCCCTTGGGGCGCGCGGGGGCAGGAGGCCGCGCCGCTACGGGAGGAAAGGCTGGCACGAGACCGTGCGCTTCCGGCCTGGCCCCAGTTGGCGGCGACCCCACGGCCCCGATGCCCGCATTGCACAGGATCAGTCGGCGGAGGCCGCGGGACTCCTTCTCGCCGCGAGAGGCCAGTCTCACAACGGAACTTTGCCCGGATCGGCGTGCGCCAATGGGATGATGCAATACGCTCTGGACGATGGCCGTAGACGGCGAAACCGGCTCAGCCCCCGCATCAGGAGGTACAGGGGCAGACGGGAGCTCTCTGCCACTGAGCCGAGAAACCCGGGGGAGCGAGAAGCGCCTCAAGTCCTCGCTGTGCCCGGGCCGCATCAGTCGCCCTCGCCGGCCCAGGCCTCTGATGGAGGCAGCCCGCCGCTCTGCGGGAGTACCCTCCGCGCCGGAGCGACGCTCGTGTCGCTCCGGCAGCATGCTCATCCAAGAGATTCACATGACCAGTGACAGGCGCTATCGGGTCGTCCCACGAACACTCACCTTCCTCCGCCGCGGGGAGCGGTGGCTACTGATCCGCAGAGCGGCAGACCGCGACCTCTGGCCGGGCCTGTACAACGGCATCGGCGGGCATGTAGAGGAGCGAGAGGGTATCCTCGCCTCGGCCCGACGCGAGGTGTTCGAGGAAGCGGGCATCCGGGTCGAGGACCTCCGGCTCGTCGGGGTGATCCACGCCAGCGAGGGTCCGTGGGGCGTCGCGGTGTTTGTCTTTACCGGCACGGCGCCAACAGCAGAGGTCGTCCCAAGCGCCGAAGGGTCGCTGTTGTGGGCCACGCTGGTCGAGGCCCTTGGCCTCGACCTCATGCCCGATCTCCGCCACATCCTCCCGAGGCTGCTGGCCATGCGCCCGGAGGACCCGCCATTCCTGGCCCGCTCCACCCTCGACGCCACGGGCCGGCCCGTGATCGTCTTCGAGTAAGGGCCGCCAGCCGCTCACGCCCCCGCCGGGCCACGCGCAGCCGGCCGTCTCCTGAAGACAACCCTGAGCCACGCAGCCATCACCCCTGCTGCCAACAGCGCATAGGCCAGGGCCAGCAGCGCCGAGCGCGAGGACACCGCCACCCGCATCAGCACGCCGATCGCCTCGCCGAGGACGCCCGCGACCATCAGCAGGTGCGCCGCCGCAAAGCGGGCAGCCGGCACCAGGTACGGCACCTGCGAGAGCACCGGAGCCAGCCCGTGCAGGCAGTAGGCCACCGCGCCCAGCACCAGCACGCCCAGCCCGGTGACCTGCAGCCCGATGACGACCAGGCTGCCGGCAATCTGCCGGGCCCGCTGCTGCCGGAGTCGCTCCATCACCAAGGCCAACAGGCCCTCGGGCGGCGCCATGGCCGGCGCTGTCCGCAGAAGGCCATCCAGCTCCTGCCAGTGCGACCACTCCAGCGCACAGCTCGGGCAGCCCCGCAGGTGCTCGCTCAGTTGCCCCTCTTCGGCCGCTTCCAGCTGGCCGTCGAGCCGGAGCGACATCCACTCGCGTGCCTCATTGCAGCCCATCGCGCGCAACGTCCCTCCCCGGTCCCGCGGCTGCCAGGCTTGCCCGCCTCTCCCCAAGCCAGGCAGCGAGAACCTCGCGCGCCCGGTGCAGCCGTGACTTGATTGCGCTCACACTCGTGCCCAGCATCTCGGCCATCTCCTCATAGGAGGCGTCATACCAGTAGCGCAGCACGATGACCGTCCGGTAGCCCTCCGGTAGATGCGCCAGGAGGTCCTGTATCTCCTTCTGCCGCTCATGGTGCAGCAGGCGCTCTTCCGGGGCCGCCGCCATCTCCTCTTCCTGTGGCTGGCGGGGCAGAACCTCCTCGACTGGCAACCCGACCACTCGGCGGCGCCGCCGCAGACGGTCGACGCAGTAGTGGGCGGCGATGGCCAGTATCCAGGATGAGAGCTTTTGCGCCTGGTCGTAGGTGTGCAGCCGGCGGTAGACCCGCAGAAAGGTCTCCTGCGCCGCCTCCTCAGCCTCCATGGGCGTGCCCAGCAACCGGTAGCACAGGTTATACACGGGTCCCTGGAACGCCGCTACCAGACTGGCGAAGGCTGTGTCGTCTCCCGTGAGGGCTTGTTGTAGCAGCGTGCGCTCGTCTCTCATCGCCAACCGACCCGTGTGCCCTGGGCAGGCCCGGACCGACGGCCTCCCATAGATACTACGCACCAGGCCCCTGGGGGTTGCGCCGGTCCGACGGACTCCGAGCGGCCCGGCAAGGGCGTGTGTTGACGGCCCCCGTCCCTTCGTCTATACTCGCCCGCTGTGACCGATGCACGCCACACCTGCCGGAGGAGGCCTTCTGTGGAGGACGTCACGCGCCAGCCCGACTCGAGCATGTGTTTCGTGTGTGGACGGGACAACCCCATCGGCCTGCACCTGACCTTCTACATCGATGGCTCTCAGGTGCGTACCACCTTCACGCCGGGGGAGGAGCACCAGGGCTGGCCGGGAATCCTTCACGGAGGCATCACCAGCACCATCCTCGACGAGACCGTAGGCCGAACCTGCTTTCTGGTGGACATGTGGGCAGTCACAGCGCGGTTCCAGGTGCGCTACCTCAAGCCGATCCCCATCGGGCAGCCTCTGACCGCTGTCGCCGAGATCGTCCGCGCGCGCAGCCGCGCCCTCGAAGCGCACGGCCGGATTCTCCTCGCTGATGGCACCATCGCCGCCGAGGCCGAGGGCCTCGACATCCGCATTCCGGAGGAGCGACGCCGGGAGCTGGAGCGGATACTCGACCTGCGGTGACCCGCGCGTCGCTTCCGACCGTGCTCGCACACACCATTATACCCTGCAACGCTCCCCCAGACAATGCCCCGGCGCGGTGGGGTGCATCCTAGATGTGTCAGCAGACTCGCAGTCAGACAGCCTGCCACGGGCGCTCTGCCGGCAACCGGGCTCTACGCTTCGCACGAGCCCGGTGCGGGACCTCTTGTTGGGGTAGGGCCGGGCTGCGGCCCAGCAAAACACCCGGCTGCAGCCAGGCGGTGATGCATCTTGGATGCACCCCCTTTCACAGAATACTTGACATCGTACCGTATTCTGGTGTATAGTATCAATGGCTATGGGATTTGGGTCTCCCTGCGCGTGCGCAGTGGCCGGCAGCGTGCGCGCAGGGCACACCTCGGGAAGAGCCGGCCAGCACCAAGGAGGTCAGTCATGCCACGCGGTGATGGAACTGGACCTATGGGGATGGGTCCGATGACCGGAAGGGCCGCGGGGTACTGTGCAGGCTATCCCGTGCCCGGCTACCTCAACCCGGTGCCGGGGCGAGGTTTCTGGGCCTGGGGCGGCCGTGGCGGCGGGCGCGGTTGGCGGCACTGGTACTATGCTACCGGGCTGCCCGGCTGGGCCCGCGCAGGCTACTGCCCTGCCTGGGGCGCACCGCCCTTTCCCTTCCAGGCGCCACCCGCGCCAACGCCTGAGCAGGAGGCGAGCTTTCTGAGGGCTCAGGCCGAGAACCTCAGAGCGGCACTCGATGACATCGAAAAGCGGCTGCGAGAGCTCGAAGAGCAGTCCAAGTAGTGCAGAAAGGCCAGCGCCGGGGTCGGTTGCTCCGACCCCGGCGCGCGCTTTCAACGAAACGGCCGCTGCGCTTACGGCCTGGCATGACACTCGCTCTTGTTTAGCCCGGAGGATGTTGTTGCCGTTGCCTCCTTCACCAGTGCTCTTGGGTCTGCTGGCCACGCTTGCCACGGGGCTGACGACCGGCCTTGGCGCTTTGCCGGCGCTACTGGCACGCCAACCGTCGCCGCGGCTGCTGGACGCGCTCTTGGGATTCGCCGCCGGCGTGATGCTCGCTGCAACAGCCTTTAGCCTGCTCGTGCCCGCGATCGCGCTGGCCGGTCCCGGTGTCGCCGCTGGCGGCCTGGTGATGGGAGCGGCCGTCCTGGCCGTGCTGGACCGCATAGTCCCTCATCTGCACACGGTTGTGGGAAGAGAGGGTCCAAGCTCGACCCTGCGGCGGATATGGCTGTTCGTGCTCGCCATCACCCTTCACAACTTTCCCGAAGGGCTGGGTGTCGGCGTAGCTTTTGGCGGGGGAGAGTTCAACACCGCCATCATCCTGGCGGTCGCCATCGCCCTGCAGAACCTACCCGAGGGCCTTGCTGTCGCCGTGCTGCTCCTGCGCGAAGGCTATTCGCACCCCCGCGCTGTGCTCATCGCGACCGCGACCGGACTGGCGGAGCCGGTCGCTGGCGTCTTTGGCGCTGCCGCGGTCAGCCTCGCACAGCCGCTCTTGTCCCTCGGGCTCGCCTTCGCCGGCGGGGCGATGCTCTTCGTAGTCAGCGACGAGATCATCCCCGAAACCCATCGACGCGGCTTTGAGCGCGAGGCGACAGCCGGCCTCATCGCGGGGTTTACGCTGATGATGGTGCTCGACACACTCCTGGGATCCTGACACACGGCGCGATGCCGGGGCCTCTCTCTGCCCCCGTGACGTCCGGAACTGGCTCCGCCCTGGGCGTGCACGGTCCCCGTGTGCCCGTCAGCGAGCCTCCGCCACGAAGGTGTAGGTCCTGCGTCCCTTGCCCGCGAGCCTGAACAGGCCACCGCCTGTCAGTTGCTGCAGTATCTCGTCTTCGCGCAGGTGATGGTCGCTGAAGGACAAGACTCCCCCCGGCTTCAGCACCCGCCATATCTCCCTGAGCACCGCCTCCGACTCGGTCAAGTCGTGATAGGTGTCGTAGAGCAAAGCGACGTCGACGCTCCCGCTCCCGAGCCCGGTCGTGCAGCCGGTCAGAATAGGGGTGACGTTGCAGAGGCGCTTCGCCGCTGCGATCCGCCGAACTCGCTCCACCGCCAGCGGATCGACATCGGCAGCGTATACGTGCCCCTCCCTGCCGACGAGTTGGGCGGCGGCGATGCTGTAGCTGCCTGGGCCGCAGCCATAGTCCAGCACGCACGCACCTCTAGCGATCTCGGCCTCTCGCAGCACCTCACCCGGAGGCACAAGGCGGTCACGCATCGCAAACCAGAGGCAGGTCAGCGCAAAACCTAGCCTCCTGACCCCTTCACTCATCCCTTCCTCCAGTGCAGGTTGCCAGCGGGCCACGGAGTAGCTCCAGCCAGGCCACATCCCGGGCAATCTCTTGCTCCCCCAGATACACCGTTGCCTGACACATGTCGCCTGTCCACCTCCCGCCGCTCAGGCCGGCTTGATGTCGAGCACCGGCGTCCCGTCGAGAGCATCGAGGCCGCGCACCCGCAGGACGTTCCCCTCAATGGCGACGAGGTCCACCACCGTCACGCCGATCGGGTTGGGGCGGCGGGGGCTGCGCAGGGCAAAGACGCCGCGCCGGGGCTGCGTCCGGTCACCCCGCGGATGCTGGCGCAGCTCATACCCATGCGAGCGATCAAAGTGAAAGATCACCATGATGCGCTGCCCGGGCTCGAGGCCCTCCAGCCCATCGGTCAGCGCGGGGTCGAGGACGACCCGCGACTCTTCGGCCCGAATCTCCTCCGGAGCGGCAATGTCGCGAAAGGGGTTTTCCACGTGCCCAATGGCGCTGTAGAGGATCGGACCCTGTCCCATGGTTGCCCTCCCAGGTGAGCTTCAGACTTCCCCCTTTCGGATCACCTCGATTGGGTCGCCTCGGGCGACGCGCCCGCCCTCGAGCACCCGGCAGAAGATGCCCTCCCTCGGCAGGATGGACACGCCCTGGAAGCTGTAGGTGTGCGCAGTGTCGGGCGGCTTGCCGATCTGCACGACCTCCAAGAGCGCCGGTCCGATCCGCAGCTGATCGCCGATGCGCAGCGTGAGCAGGTCCAACCCCTGGGTGGTCAGATTCTCCGCAAAGGATCCGGGCCTTGCCGAGATCCCGTGCTCACGGTTCGCCCGCTCGATGCTCTCAAGGGCCACGAGGCTCACCTGACGCTCGTTCAGGCCGGCGTGCGAGTCGCCAAGGAGGCCATAGCCGGCGTACAGTGTGCCCTCTCCGATATCCGACTTGGGATCCGTGCGCCTGGCACTCACACAGACTGCGACCAGGCGAGGTTCCTGCACTTTGCTGGCCCGGCCGCTATCACCCATGGCAACACCCCTCCCCTGCAGAGCACGGCGGTGTGTCGCAGCGCTCCTCCCGCCCGCAGCAGGTGCGTCCCGCCTCGTTGATCGTACGAGACGTCACCCGTGCCGGCACGGAGAGCAGCCTCTCCGTAAGCAGTGCCCCACAATGCGGGCAGACGACTGCCGCGTTGCCTCGCACCAGCAACTCGACCTCTGCCCCGCATGCGCTGCATCGATACTCGTAGATGGGCATAGGCACCTCTTTTCACACCGAAGGACCGCGTCGACACCAGTCTCCTGCGACGCCTGCCTCAACGCGCTCAGTCGTCCGAAGGCAGCTCCAGCAGCATCTCCCATCCTGCCCCCGCCCCCAGACAGGCTTCACCGAACTCCTCGGCGAACATCCGCTGTGCCAGTTCTCCCGTGCAATGGCTAGGAGCCAGCCGCTGCACGCCAAGGACCCGCAGGCCCTTGATGGTGTCCTCGATCTCGGCCGGCGTGGCATCCTCCAGGTGAAAACCACCCATCACCAGGGCGATCTCGTCGCCCACAGCCTGCTGCGCGGCACGGACCATCGCCACTACACCGGGATGGGCACACCCCGTGATGACGACAGCACCCTCTGCCGTCACGACAACCAGCGCCTGCTCAACGATCTCCGAGCCAACCTGGCCGGTGCTGTAGACGCCAGGCGCAAGCTCTAACGGCCCGTTGATCTCCACCAGGTGGCCCTGTCCGGCGATCTGACGTTTGAATGCTTCCGGGAACGACGCGGGGATGTAGACGATGGGCCGCACTCCGCTCGCGAGCAGCTCTGCCAGGCCGCCCGTATGGTCTGCATGGGCATGCGATAGCACCACGACGTCTACCGCCTCGGGCTCTACCCCCAGAGCAGCCATGTTCGCGAAGAGCAAAGCGCCATCTCCACCGGTATCGAAGAGGACGGACGTTTCCCCGATCCGCACGAGGCAGGCATAGCCCCATGCGGTCTGCATGCCCTCACGCCAGGAGACGTTGTCATAGAGTACGGAGATCGTTGCCCTCGCAGGGACCATCAGCGCGGCAGTAGGCGAGAAGGTCGGGGTTGCTGGGGCGGGGG
>JAIMBM010000005.1 GCA_023511475.1 Anaerolineae bacterium | reverse complement strand
CCACGGGCGGCTACTACCGCGAAGGTCAAACCACCCCGGAACTCGTGCGGGAGATGGAAAGCTACGTCGAGCAGGGATTCACCGCGGTCAAAATGAAAGTGGGACGGATGGAGCCGCGCGAGGACGCGGCCCGGCTTCGGGCGGTGCGGCAGGCTCTCGGAGACGATGTCGAGATCCTGCTGGATGCCAACGGCGGTTGGGCCGACGCTCCCACGGCCATTGCGGCCATGCGCCGCCTGGAAGAGTATCGCCCTTACTGGATCGAAGAACCCGTCCGCGCCGACAATCTCAACGCCATGGCGCGCATCGCCGAAGCTCTGGACGTGCCCGTGGCCACCGGCGAACTGGAATCCACGCGCTGGGCTTTCGCCCAACTGGTCGAGCGCCGGGCCGCCGACATCCTGCAACCCGACGCTACCGTGGCCGGCGGCGTCAGCGAGTGGCTCAAGATCGCCCACATGGCCGCGGCGTTCGACCTCCCCGTGGCGCCGCACTACAACTGGGACATCCACACCCAGTTGCTGGCGGCGATTCGGAGCCTTACTGGCATCCTGGCGACCGCCGGGCAAGCTGGCGATCCAGCGCCGCAAGCAGTACATCCCGGCTGACCGGCTTGACGAGGAACTCGGCGGCCCCCAGCAGGAAGGCCAACTCCCTCTGCTCGAGGATGGAGCATACGATGATCGGCACGCCCTGGGTCCGAGGGTGCTCGCGGAAGCGACCGAGGAGCTCCCAGCCGTCCACACCGGGGAGCATCAGGTCAAGAACGATGATACTTGGAGACAGCTCCTCGGCCAGCGACATTGCCTGCTGAGGATCACGGGCACCCAGAAAGGGGTAACGTGTGCCCGCGAGATAACGCTGGTACAATTGCAACGTATCGGCATTATCGTCTACAAAGAGGACAGCGACCTGCTCCACCGCCGGTAAGACCAGCGTGGCGATCAAGGGGTGTATCTCGTCTTCCCCCGATCGCACATCAAGGGAGCCACCCGATACCTCTGCCAACTGGCGTGCCAAGTCCAGGCCACCTGTTACACCAATCGCAGCCCCATCATGCGCCGACCTTTCGGCAATGACTGTGATACAGACCTGGCGGCCCGCGGCCTGTACGGTCAAAGCGACCTGACCTCCCGGAACCGTGCGTACAGCAGCGGTAAGCACACTCAGCAGCGCCTGCCGCATGGCAGCCACCTGCACCGCCAGCCGTGGCAGCTGGTTAGCAACCGAGTATTCGACACGCACGCGCAGGCTCTCGGCCAGCGGCACAATCAGGTTGACGAGAGGCGGGAGGACCTCGGCCACGCTGACGGCCTCACTCGGGAAGGCCTTTCGCAGCCACTGGAGCTCGCGCTCCGGGCCGATCTCCTCTGCAGTTGCCGACGGCTTTTCGCTGGGGCCGGCACTTGGGGGCGGGTTCGTCTGCTCGACTGCGTGGTGACACAGAAGATAGTCAGCCAGAACGCGCAGGGCAAGCCGATCCTGTCGACGCATCTGGCGGATACTCAGCCCCAGGCTCATGGCCACCTGCTGCTGGCTGAACTGATCCAGGTAGCGATGGCGCAGGGTATAGTAGACCCGCCAGGCATGCGAGTCGGTGGACACACCTGCGTCCGGTGCCAAAGCATGGATAGCCTGCGAGAGTATGCGCCTCAGGGCGGAGGGACTCTCGCGTGGGTCGACGCCGAGCACCTTGAGGAGCGGACTCTCACTGAGCTTCTCTGGGTTATAGAGGTGACGCAGTGCCCACCGGAGGTCGCGAAGGAAAGACTCGGGTGGCATTGTGCCCGCGGTAGGCATGACATGGCCTTTCCGTGGCCTCTGAATGGCCTCTAGCAAGCCACAAACCCTGTTAGAATGGATAACACCGCCAGTGGCTGGAATCTACCACATCCAGCGCTAGCCCGCAAGAAAGGAGATGTGCGGAATGGATCGCCGATCTCTCACCCGACGGCAGTTTCTCTGCTCGAGCGCATTAGTGTTGACGGGAGCAGCCGTGGGGGCATGTGCGCCAAAACCCACGGCTCCTCCGACTGCGGAGCCAACTCCAGTAGCCGAAGGCACTGCCGCGCCTCAGGCTACGGCTCCTGCGGAGCCCGCTGCCGCCACGCCAGCGCCCAAGCTGGCAGGCGAGATCGAGTACTTTATGTACGATCTCGGACCGGCTAACCAGTCCCGAGAGCAGATCGCCGCTGCTTTCCAGGAGGAGAACCCCGAAGCCAAAGTCAAGCTGACCGTTCTCCCCTACGGTGAGAACTGGGACAAGCTATCGGCACTGATGGCAGCAGGCACTCCGCCGGACGTCATCTACGGCGACTTTTCCCTGCTGCGCTATGCGCTCGAGGGGCAGCTTCTCGACCTGACCGAGTGGTTCAACAATGATCCGGTCCTGGTCCAGAAGGAGCTTTTCACAGTCGACATGCGGGATCCCTTGCTGGCCATGTTTGGCACGTCGCGGCTGTACAACCTCATTCTCGGCACGTGGGTTCCCCTCCTCTACTACAACAAGGAGATCTTTGATAGCGCGGGTGAACCCATACCTACTGAGAATTCGACCTGGGATGACGTGCGAACCTTGGCCAAGAAGCTCACAAACCTGGAGCAGCAGCAGTGGGGAATCCAGTTCGGCACGACGCTCGACACGGTAGGCTGGCTCTGGTGGGAGCACCAGCCGGATGACTTCTGGGCCATACCCCAGATCTTCCCGGAGAAGACGAACTTTAACAGCCCCGTGGGCATTGACGTCCTCTCGTTCTGGTACAACCTGGGCTTCCAGGACAAGTCTGCCGTCCCATTCGCGGACATGGGCTCATTCCAGGCGTACGGCGCGGCCTTTGGTGCCGGACAGGCTGCCATGGTCGTCGGCGGCGATTGGGACTCGGGCTGGGGCTACCGCGATCTCCCCTTCGAGTGGGGAGTGACCTTGATACCAATGGTCAAGCAGGGCTACCGGCCAGCCCTCAACTGTATGGTGGCAACATCGACCATCGCGTCGGCCACGAAGCACCCCGAACTCGCCTGGCAGTTCGCCCGCTTCGTCAGCGCCACTGTGACCGGGCAGACCCTCATAGGCCTCGGCGCCTACGAGACGCCTGTGTTGAAGGAGGCAGCACATTCCGATGCGGTCATGAAGCCGGAGTGGGCTGCTCCGGGCTACGAGTACCGCGTCCTGGCGACGGAGTTGCCTGGACCCATGTACTGCCCGTATCCGCTCGACATGAACCTGTGGGAGTTCCCTGGGAAACACCTTGACCCGACGGTGCAGCAGCTCTCCATCGGCGAGATCACGCCGGAGCAGGCCGCGGCGTACCTGGACAAGGAGGGCACGCCCTTCTACGCCGAGATGAAGAAGAGCATGCCCCCGATCAAGTAGCAGGGCTCGCTGGGGAGGAGCCGGCGGTTGCCGGCTCCTCCCCGCACCGCAAGTGTGCAGGAGGTGAGCGTGGCGTCGGAGACCGTGGCAGTGCGCCCCAAGAAGGGTCTGTTTCATCTCTCTTTGCAGCGACGCGAGGCGATCGCCTGCGCTTGTTTCATCGCGCCCGCTGTGCTCGGCTTCCTGGCGTTTTCACTGTTTCCGTTGACAACCTCGGCGTTCCTCAGTCTGACGGACTATCGTTTGGCTGGCCGACCACACTTCGTGGGCTTGGCCAACTATGCCACTCTCCTCAGTGATAACCTGTTCTGGCAATCGGTGCGGGTGACCTCCATCTATGCGCTGGCAGTAGTCCCTCTCTGGCTGATAAACTCACTCGCCCTCGCGATTCTCATGAACCAGAATCTGAGGGGAATGCACCTGTTCCGCACCATCTATTACGTGCCTGCAATGCTCTCCGGCGTGGCGGTATCCATGCTGTGGATCTGGTTGCTTAACCAGCGCTACGGCCTCGTGAACATGCTGCTTGGCCTGGCCGGGATCCAGGGCCCCAACTGGCTGCGGGATCCGCGTTGGGCGCTCTTCTCCATTATCATGGTGAGTCAGTGGAGTGTCGGCTGGTATCTGCCAATCTGGCTGGGTGCCCTGCAGGGAATCCCAACCGAGCTCTACGAGGCCGCAGAAATCGATGGTAGCAACTGGTGGGACAAGATCCGCCACATCACGCTGCCGATGGTGAGCCCGGTTATCTTCTACAATCTGGTGATGAACATAATCTGGGCAACCCAGCTTTTCACAGAGGTCTTTATGATGACAGAAGGCGGGCCCCGCTTCGCCACTCTGTCCTACATGCTCTATCTATACCAGAATGCCTTCTCGTACAACAAGATGGGCCTGGCGACAGCCATGAGCTGGCTGCTCTTTGTGGCGGTGCTCCTTCTGACGATCGTGGCGTTCAAGTCCAGCCCGATGTGGGTCTACTACGAGGCAGAGCGGAGGCGCCCTTGATGGCACAGGCAACTCGGGATGGTAGGCAGCGCCCCCTCTGGATGGGGCGGCGCATGCGTAGAGTTCTGGGGGCTGCCCTCACCTACCTGATCCTCACTGTCGGCAGCCTGCTGTTCCTCTTCCCTCTGTACTGGCAGGTAAGCACGTCGCTCAAGACCTGGCAAGATGCCCAGCGCTTTCCACCCGTCTGGGTGCCCTGGCCCCCGCGGTTCCAGAACTATGTGGAGTTGATGGAGCGCTTTCCTGTTGCGCAGTATCTCAGAAACACCGTGTTCATCGTCGTCCTGGTCATCGTGGGCGTGTTGCTCTCCAGCTCTCTGGCGGCCTATGGATTCTCGCGCCTGCGCATGCCGGGACGGGACATCATCTTCCTGATCCTGCTCTCAACTCTAATGCTGCCAGGAGCTGTGCTCGTCATTCCCCAGTTCGTACTCTTCCAGACGCTACACTGGGTCAACACGTACAAACCGTTGATCGTGCCAGCCTTCTTTGGCAATCCGTTCTCCATCTTCCTCTTGCGGCAGTTCTTCTTGACCATCCCTCTGGACCTGGAGGATGCCGCGCGCATCGATGGAGCGGGCTACGTGAGGACCTATGCCCAGATCGTACTGCCGCTGGCACGCCCTGCCCTTCTCGCAATTGCGATCTACACGTTCCTGGGCACGTGGAACGATTTCTTTGGTCCCCTCATCTACCTGAGCGACCGGGAGAAGTACACCCTTGCCGTCGCGTTGCGCTATCTGCAGGGCAGCGTGCGAAGCCGGCCGGAGAACCACCTGCTGATGGCTGCAGCAACGCTCTCCATCATCCCTTGCATCTTTATCTTCCTTTTCGCGCAGCGACAGTTCATCCAGGGCACTGTCGTCACCGGAGTGAAGGGCTAGTGGACATGGCTGTAGCGAACACAGGGCATGGTAGCAGCTGCCAGTTCACTTACATGCCCATCCTCACAGACGCCGAGATTGAGCGCATACACGCTGCCGCTGTGCGTGTACTGCAGGAGGTCGGTTTTCGCGTCCAGCACCGCGAGCTATTGACTCGCCTGGAGCGGCGGGGGGCTCGTGTTGACTATGCCAGTGAGGTCTTTTGGCCAACGCAAGCCATGATCGCGGCTGTCGAGGAACACGCCAGACGCCTGGCTACCCCCGAGCCTCCTGAGCCAGTGCTGCGCCGGCCGGTGCCAGCAGGACTGGCACTAGCTTACAACGGCACCCTCTACTACGACTGGCCCACGAACGTCCAGCGTCCCGCGACGCTGGACGATGTGCGAGCCATGCTCAAGGTCGGCCACGCTCTACAGGAGATCACGGCTCTGGGACCCTGTATGACCGCCCAGGACGTGCCTCCCCCGATCGAACCTCTGGTGTCTTTCGCTGAGGCCATCCGCCTCACCGACAAGAGGACGATGGGCGTGGAGCTGATCCTGCCGGAGCAACTCCCTTATCTGGAGGAGCTCTATACCATAGCCACCGGCCGGCAGTGCCGCTATCGGGCGGATGGCTATGCGCTCAACCGGTTCACGGTCGACGCACGCGCAGCGGCTTGCCTGTGGGCAATCTGGAAGCGCAACGGTCTAGAAGCCTGGGCTGTCTCCAGTTGCCCGGTAGCCGGAGCGAGCGCGCCAGTGACCCTTGCCGGCGCCATCGTCGTGGCACTCGCAGAAACTCTCGGTGCATGGTGCCCACCCTGGGCTCTCTCGGAAGAGGTTCAACTGGGCGCGATCCCTTGCTCGGGCGTTCTCGACATGCGCACAACCCGGGTGCTCTTTGCCACGCCGGAGGCGGTCTTGATTGATGTCGGCCTGTACCAGGTTCTGGATCGGTTGTACGGGGTCAAGGCCGGGATGCTCACCGACTATACCGATGCCAAGATGCCGGGCATGCAGGCTGTCAACGACAAGGTGTTCAAGAGCCTGGCGTATCAGTGGCTCACACACCGTCCTGAGCGGCAGCACAAGGGGATGCTCGAAGCAGGGAAGGCCTTCTCTCCTACCCAACTCATGATCGACCTGGAGTTGAACCGTCAGACGGCACAACTGGCCCGCGGCGTGGAGGTCAGCGATGAGATGCTGGCCTTGGAAGAGATCCTGGAGTGCGGTCTGCGGGCGGATCGCTCTTTCCTGGACCTGGATCACACACTGGCGCACTTCCGTGAGGTGCTCTGGAGCCCGGAGTTCATGGATCGCACCTGCTGGTCCACCCCGGGAGTCGAGCGTGAGAAGGAGCGCCTCATGCTCGAGCGCGCCGAGGCCAAGTGGCGCGCCGCCCTCGCGAGCTATGAGCCGCCACCTGTGCCGGAGCAGAAGGTGCGCGCCGCGGAGGCAGTCGTGGCTCGCGCGAGGCGTGCACTCTTGCGCCTGCCCTAAGGGATCCCCATGCCAACAGCCGGGTTGTTGTGGCCCGCTCTCGTGACACCAGTGATGCAACATTGGACAACAGTTGTAGCAGAGTCGGAGATGCACATGTTCGGATCATCAGACCCCATAAGACTTTTCAGCGACGACGACCTGGAGGCACTGCACCAGGCTTCCCTTGAGATCCTGGCTGACCCCGGCATGAGGATCATGACCCCTGCTCTGCTTGAGGCGCTCGAGCAACACGGCGCCAGAGTCGACCACGCCCAGCAGGCGGTCCGCTTTCCCTCATCCCTGGTCGAACGGACGATCGCCGACATGCAGGAAGACCTGCGCCGCGGGCGTCGGCCGGTCTTGCTTAACGGCGTCGTCTCTTCACGCTCAGCCGGTCCCATCCAGGCCAAGTTCGGCGGGGCCTGCGTTGAGTACCTGGACTGGGGGCGCCAGCAGGTGCGGCCCCCCACGCGTAAGGACCTGATCGACATGGTGCGCCTCGGCCAGGCTCTGCCCGAGGTGACCTCAGTAGGAAACCCCGTCGTCTATCTGACCGAAGACGACGGTACTCCCGTCGACCCACGCCTACAGCGGATCAAGACGGCCGCCCTCATCGCCCGCTACACAAACAAGGCGGGCGCTACCGAGGTCTGGAATGCTCAAGAGCTCGAGTACCTCATTGAGCTGGGTGAGATCGTGCGCGGTAGTCGCGAAGCGTACCTGGCCGATCCCTGCTTTGTGACCGCCAAGGAGACCATCTCGCCTCTCATTCTGGACGACAAGGCAGGAGAGGTGCTCTTGCTCCTGGCTCGGCGCGGCCTGCCAACAACCATCATACCCATGCCTCTGACAGGAGCCTCCGCGCCCATGTCACTCGCCGCTAACGTCGCCCTCTGCAACGCTGAGGTGCTGGGTGTAGCCACGGCTGTCCGTTGCGCCTGCCCGACGGCGTGGGTGGCGGGAGGGGTGATTTCTGGTGTGCTGGACATGGCGACAGGCGCTGCTTCTTTTGCCGCGCCAGAGGCCATCGTGCAGGATCTGGGAATCGCCGAGCTCCACGAGCGGCGGTATGGCTTCGACTTTGCCATCGGGACAGGCTACACCGACGCCAAATATCCAGGTGCGCAGGCCGTCATGGAGAAACTGGTCAAGTTCTGGGCCAGCTACCGCTCGGGCCGGGTGAACTACCCCATCGGGCTGGTGAATGGAGGCAAGACGTTCTCTCCCGAACAGGCCATGCTCGACCTCGAGGTCGCACACTGGATTCACGAGTTCGGAAAAGGCATAGCTGTCAGTGAGGAAACGCTGTGTGTCGAGCAGATCCGCCGACAGGGCATCGGCGGCAACCACCTAACCGAGGATCATACACTGGCGCACATGAGACGCGTGGTCTGGTATCCGGTGCTCATGGATCGCACGCTAGCTGCTGGCCTGGAGAAGGACCGCGCGCGTGACATGGTCGAGCGCGCGCGCGCCCGGGTGGAGGCGGTGCTGCGCTGCGCCGACTGGGAGATCGACCGCGAGCGTGTGCGCGCGATCGACGACGTCGTACGCCGCGCCGAGAGGGCGTTGCGGCAATAGAGAACTGCAGATGACACCGACGCCGCCGGTCCAAGCGCGCTACGAACAGGGCTGCTCCCACAGGCACCCGCAGCGCAAGCCGCCTTGTCGCACCAGGGGAGGACTGACTGATGCACACCAAGATCGCGATCATCGGCGCTGGCAGCGGAGCTTTTTCGCTCTCCCTGATCCGCGACATCTGCCTCACTCCTAGTCTGGAGGGCAGCACTGTCGCTTTCATGGATATAGACCCGCAGCGCCTGGAAGCCGCCCATACTCTCTGCCGCCGCTATGCTGATGAGTTGGGGTTTCGCATTCACCTAGAGAAGACATTGCACCGGCGAGAGGCTCTGGAAGGCGCCAGTTTTGTCATCAACACAGCTCTGGCAGCCGGCCACCATCGACTACAGGAGGGCTGGCGCATCGCTCAGAACCTGGGTTATAGCTGGGGTGGCTCTTTCCACATCATGTACGACGAGGCGTTCTGGATCAACTTCTACCAGTTTCGCCTGTTCGAGTCCATTATCGAGGATGCTCTTGAGATCTGCCCTCAGGCCTGGCATCTGCTGGTCGCCAACCCCGTGCTGGCAGGCGTTACCTACCTCTGCCGCCGATACCCAGAAGCCCGCCTGGTCGGCCTGTGCCACGGGTTCTCCGAAGTATACCATATCGCCAAGGTCCTCGGCCTGGACCGCGAGCACCTCACCTTCGAGATACCTGGAGTGAACCACTTTGTATGGTGCACACACCTGTATCACAAGGGTGAGAACGTCTTCCCGCTCCTTGACCGCTGGATCGAGAGCGAACTGCCCCGCTACATATCCGAGGAGAAGCGACCACCCATCCCGCCGAAGAGCATAGACCTCTATCGACGTTTCGGTGCCTTTCCCATCGGCGATACCGCTCACTGGAGCGGGGCGAGTTGGCCGCTCTGGTATCACAGCGACGAAGCCACTCAGCGGCGCTGGCAGGAGGACCCGGCCGAGGGCTGGAACAGCTACTTTGCCCATGTTGCACGGTCCGCCGAAGAGATCAGGCGCGCGGCCGCCGACCCATCGCTGCGCGTTACCCAGTACTTCCCCCCTAAGGCATCAGGGGAACCCATGGTGCCCATCATCGAGGCAATCGCATGCGACATCCCCCGGGTCGTGATCGGCAACATCCAGAACTCTGGTGGATACGTGCCTGGCATTCCCAACGACTTTGAGGTCGAGATACCGCTCCTCGTCTCGAAACGGGGCATCCAGGGCATCCACACCCATGGGCTCCCCAGCCCGCTCCTCGCGCACATCCTGCGAGATCGCGTTGCCCCTGTGAACCTTGAGCTGGAGGCTTACGAGAAGGGATCGAGAGAACTGCTGTTGCAGCTGATCCTGATGGACCCTTGGAGTCGATCCGAGGAGCAGGCCCAGCGCCTCCTCGACAGCATCCTCGCCCTGCCCTATCACCAGGAAATGCGCGATCACTACCGATAGCCCAGCATCCATTTGTGGAGGGAACACTGGTCATGCCCGCCCTGACAGGTATCCCCGAACTCCACCATTGGCGTGTCATCACAGACGATGAGATCGAGCGCATCCGCGCCGGAGCCCTGCGCATCTTGGCCAACGCCGGCTTTCGTATCCTGAGTCGTCCGATCCTTGAACGACTGGAGCGGCGCGGGATGCGTGTGGACTATGCGACCGGAGCCGTACGGCCTACACCAAAGCAGATGGAACTGATAGAGGAGACAGCGCGGGCGCACGCATCGACGCCCAGGGACGAGCCGGTGCTGCGCCGCCCCCTACCTGCCGGAGAACATGTCGGCCACAACTACACCTGCTACTACGACCACACTGAGGGCATCCGCAGGCCAGCAACTCTGCAGGACATCCGCAACGTCGTCCGCGCCTGGCACATGCTCCCGGAGATCGTCGAGACTCGGACTTGCATGACTGCACAGGACGTGCCGCCTCCCATCGAGCCCATCCTGTCTACCGTCGAAGTCATGAAGCTAACCGATAAGATCAAGCACTGCCCGGAACTCATGCTACCTTCACAACTGCCCTACCTGGAGGCGCTCGAGACGATCATGGCCGGGCGAGAGACTCGCTACCACTCTAATGGGTGCTCTGTGAACCACTTCACCCTAGACGAGCGGGCAGCCGGATGCCTTCTGGCAGTGGCAAGTCATGGCCTCGAGCACTGGTGGGTGAATAGCTGTCCGGTAGCAGGAGCGAACGCACCAGTGACCCTGGCAGGCGCGACCGTGGTAGGTGTGGCCGAGACGCTGGGCGGCTGGCTTGCCGGGTGGGCCCTGAACGAGGATGTGAGCCTCGGAGCGATTCCCCTGGCAGGGATCATGGACATGCGCACAACGCGCGTCCTGTTCAGCACTCCCGAATCGATACTGATTGACTGCGCCCTCTACCAGTACTTCTACCGCCTTTATGGCATTCGCATCGGCCTCTGCGCCGGGTATACCGACGCCAAAGTTCCGAGCATGCAGGCCATCAACGACAAGATGCTCAAAGCACTCGCCTACGGGCTGTTCACTGACCACCTCGGCGGCCAAACTGGCACGCTCGAGGCGGGCAACGTCTACTCGCCGACTCAGCAGGTCATTGACCTGGAGCTAAACCGCCAGATCGCGCAGCTGGCGCGCGGCATGGAGGTCAACGACGGAACCCTCGCGTTAGACGAGATCGAGCGCTTTGCGCGCGATGATCGGCAGTCCTTCCTGCTGATGGACCATACCGTGGACCATTGGCGCGATGCCCTCTGGTTGCCCACGCTGATGGACCGCACCTCGTTTGACAGCCCAGAGGCCGAAAGGATCAAGGAACGTCAGATCGTCGAGCGAGCCGAGGCCCGCTGGCGGGAGGCGCTGGCCCGTTACGAGCCGCCAGCGCTGGATGACTACAAAGTGAAAGCGGCCGAGAAAGTCCTCGCAAGCGCGCGCAAAGTGCTGCTGTAGCCGTAATCACGAGCGCTCCGCCACCGCACGCCAACGCAGTCTGCTCCCTATGAAAGGAGATACAGATATGTCTGGCAGTGAGATCCGCCTCAGACGCCTGATCCCGGATGGACAGCGCATCATTATCCTGCCGATCGACCATGGCGAGTTTCAGGGACCGCGCAAGGGATTGCTTCAGCCAATCCGGACGCTTCGGAGCCTCGAAGGCTATGACGCAGTCCTGCTATCCCCTGGAATGCTCCGGCGCTGCAGCGAGGTCTTTGCCGAGCGGCGTACGCTCTGGGCTATCGTGCGCCTCAACTGGAACGCCGACTACTGCTTCCAGTGGGCGTATCGCGATGGCAGCCACGCTCGGGTACTCTCGCCCGCTGGTGCCCTTGCCCTAGGCGCAGACGCGGCTCTCGCGTCGCTGGCGGTCGGTACCGGCAGCCCCACTGCGGACGCCGCCTCGGTCGAGAGCTTTGCCCGACTGGCAGAGGAAGCCCGTGCCGCAGGCATACCCCTAGGCGGTGAGATCTATCCGGGGCGTGACCCCGGTCAGTTCGCGCAGGACGAGTTCCACGACCTCGTCCTACGCTCTTGCCGCATCGTGAGCGAGCTGGGGGCCGATTTCGTCAAGACTTTTTACACCGGGCCGCGCTTTGCGGAAGTGGTTGAGGCCACACCGGTACCGATCATCGTCCTCGGGGCCAGCAAGGAGGACGAGGCTCAGGCCCTCACAAAAGCCGCGCAGGCCATCGCCGCCGGTGCCCGCGGGGTTGTCTTTGGTCGGAACGTCTTCGAATCCGACCGGCCCCAGGCCTTCCTCGACGCCCTGAACGAAGTGGTACGAGAGGGTGCATCCCCGGATGCCACCGCCACAAGGTACGGGTTCGCCCGGTAGGAGAGAGACCGTGATCGAAAAAGTGGCGCGACCAAAGGTTGGGCTTCTGATCACAGCTCTGCTCGAGGACGAGTGGAACAAGACGGCACATCTGCGGCCGGCTGCACAGGAGGCTGCGTTGGCCTTTTGCCGGGCACTGGAACCGCTGGCGGAGGTGGTCTGCCCCGGGCTCGTGGAGTCGGAGGAGCAGGCAGCCGCAGCGGAGCTCGCCTTCAGAGAGTCGCGGGTAGAGGCTGTCGTCTTCGCAGAGCTCGCTTACACGCAGAGCCTGGTCCCTCTGCGTGCCCTGTCCCGCACGCAGGTGCCAGTCATCGTCTGGAACACGCAGCAGTTACGGCACTGGCCCGCCGACGCGGACTGGAACCTGGTGATGCTGAACTCTGGACTGGCAGGCCTGCCTGAGGCCACCCACGCCCTGAAGCGAAGCGGCATCCCCTTTCACATTGTTACTGGACACCTCGGAGATCCCAACACGCTGGCTCGGCTCGGGCGTTATATGAAGGCTGCCGCACTGACGGAACGCCTGCGCTGGGCGCGCATCGGCATGATTGGCCACCCCTACCAGTACATGGCCGACCTGATGGTCGATCCCCTCAGTCTCCGTCAGGTAATCGGTCCGACGTTGGTGCATATCGAGATCGACGAGGTGGCGGCAGCGGTAGACGCTGTACAGCCCGCTGAGGCGCAGGCACTGATCGCCGAAGCCAAGGCCGCCTGGCGCACCGACGAGCTCGATCCGGACATCTTTGCCCGGTCGGCGCGCTGTGCGCTCGGGCTGGAGCAGGTGGTCCGGGCGCGACAGCTGGACGGCCTGGCACATTACGACCAGGCGCTCCTCCACGATCCGCGCTGTGGCGTCGTGTTTTCGTGGGGCGTCTCGCGCTTGTTGGCCCAGGGTATCCCCGTGGCGGTTGAGGCGGACCTCACGAGCACTGCCGGCATGCTGATCCTGCAAGGCCTGACAGGCGACACGAGCCTGGGCGAAAGCTACGGCTTTGACTTTGACCAGGGAGCTGCATACATCGCCCACGACTCCATGGGCAATCCCAACCTGGCTGCGCCTCAGCCACAGGTTGCGCTGCGGCACTCCATCTACTACCAGGGACGGTACGGCTGGGGAGCGGCACTAGAGTTCGCCTACCAGCCTGGACCGGTCACCCTCCTTGCCCTCGTGTCGCTTCAGGGCGGGCGGTGGAAGCTCATCGCGGGTGAGGGAGAGGCCCTCCCGGTCTGGCCGCGCCCGACGGTCGCGCCCCAGATGCTTTGGCGACCGGCCGAGAGCAGCCTTGAGAGCTTTTACGACCACTGGTGCCTGGCGGGCGCAGGCCACCACCTCGCTTTCGCCTACGGCCATCTGGGCAGCGAGCTTGGTGCGGTGGCAGAAATGATGCGGGTAGACTTCGAGTTGGTGAGGTAGCCATTCTCCCTCCCAGGCGCCAACACCACGCGGTCCCTGGAAGAAGGTCGGGTCCAAGCTTCCAGAGGTGGACGACGTGACTCCTGTATACCTCCGGGCGTCACGGCGACCCATGCCCAACTGTGATATCTGACGTGTGCTCAAGCCCAACCGAGGAGTTGTGCGATGGCCGAACTCAGCCTTGTCCTCGGCCTTGACATAGGCACTTCGACGATCAAGGCGGGGCTGTTCACCCTCGATGGCAGGCAGGTAGCGCTCGCCACAGACGAGTATCTGGTGATTCCGGAGAGTTCGCTGAGGGTCGAGGTCGACCCTGAGGTCTTCTGGCAGGGCGCGTGCCGCGTCGTGCGCCGGGTGTTGGCACAGGTGCCGAACGCTCCCATGCATATCGTTTCCCTCTCAGTGTCCAGCCACGGGGAGACGCTCATCCTGCTGCGGAGCGACGGACGTCCGGCACGTGCTGCAATCTTTACAACAGACGCTCGCGCTGAAGCAGAAGCACTGGAGATCGCAGCGAGCTTTGAGCAAGATTGGCTGCTGAAGCACACCGGCCAGCCCGAGCTCTTGGGCCTTTGGCCCGCCTGCAAGATCGCCTGGTTGCGCCGCCACGAGCCCGACGCTTTTGCAGACATCGCCCACTTCCTCTTGCCCGGGGACTATGTCATCTGCCGTCTCAGCGGCGCTGTTTCAGCAGAGACGAGCGTTTGGGGCTCTTCGATGATGGTGGACCTGTGCACCCGCGACTGGCTGGAACCTGTACTCGAGCTGGTAGGTGTACGCAGGCACAAGCTTCCAGAGCTCGTACCCTCGGGCACCCTCGTGGGTCGAGTAACGGCTGAGGCTGCCGCCGAGACCGGTCTGCCGTCCGGGACTCCGGTAGTAGTTGGGGCCATGGACCAGGTGTGCGCCGCCATCGCTGCTGGGAACGTTCGACCGGGCATCGTCACCGCGAGCACTGGCAGTGTGCTCGCGCTGCTGGCGACGACGGAGCGACCGATCTTCGACCCGATCACCAGAATATCGTGCTACACCCACGCGGTGCCGGGCACCTATTGCGTGATCCCATGGAACCCTACCGGTGGCCTCGTGCTCAAGTGGTTCAAGGACCGCTTTGGTGACGCAGAACACGAGCGGGCACGAGCAACAGGCCAGAGCGCCTACGACCTCCTCTGCCAGGATGCGACCGGAGTGCCTCCCGGTTGCGAGGGCCTTGTGATGCTGCCTCACCTGCAGGGCGTCCTGTTCCCAGAGACGGATCTGGCCGCCCGCGGCGTCTTCTTTGGCTTCTCTCTGAGCCACAGCCGCGCCCACTTTACACGTGCCATACTGGAAGCTGTCGCCTTCATGCTGCGCGACGGTCTGGAAGCTCTCGACAACCTGGGCGTCACGGTGAACGAAGTGTACGTCCTGGGCGGTGGCGCACGGAGCCAGCTGTGGCTACAGATCAAGGCCGACGTCTGCCAGCGGCCACTTGCTGTTCCCGAGACGGAGGAGGCCGCCGTCTTGGGTGCAGGTATTTTGGCAGCGGTTGGCGCGTCAGTCTATCCCGACCTGATCGCCGCTTCACAGAGCATGGTCAGAGTGGCACGACGTGTACAACCTGATCCCGCCCTCGCGCTGACTTACGAGGAGGCCTACAGTCGATATCATGCTCTTTACAAGCAGCTCAAGCCGCTCTTTCATGCCTTTCGCTCGCAATAGCTGGCGACATCCGTAACCGAATCTCAGAAAGGGCTTTCCACCATGTACGATAAGAGTTGGGCCTATGTCGACGCCAGCACGGTGCCACAGGTCAAGGTTTGCCCGCCCGGCCCGCGATCCCGGGAGATTCATAGCCGTGCCGCGCGATACATGAAAGGTTATTCCTCGCAGGTGCAGCTCTTCCCGGTCGTCTTTCAGTCGGGTCACGGCTGCACCCTCACTGACGTCGATGGCAACGTGTACATCGACTTCTCTTCCGGCATCTACGTCACCGGCCTCGGCCATTGTCACCCGAAAGTCACCGAAGCGGTCCAGAAGGCTGCGGGCGAACTGATGAACTGCCACGACTTTACTACTCCCATCAGAATGCGCCTGCTGGAAAAGCTCGCCTCCATCTCGATGGGTGAGGGTCGCAAAAAACTCAATGGGATGCAGCTCTACGACTCGGGCACAACCGCCGTGGAGGCCGGGTTGCGCGTGATGCGTGCCGCTACCGGCAAGTTCGAGTTCATATCCTTCCACCGCGATTTCCATGGAAAAACGATGGGGGCGGTTGCTCTGGCGCGGCTTGATGCCTCACAGGGGCTGCGCGCGCCCGGCTTCTACCTGGTCCCCCGCGCATACTGCTACCGTTGTGAGTTCCGTCAAACGTATCCAGAATGCAACCTGCTCTGCGCCGACTATATCCGGACGGTCATCAAGGAAGAGACCTCCGGGCGTGTCGCTGGCATCGTCCTCGAGCCAGTCCAAGGGTGGGCCGGCAGCATCGTGCCTCCCGATGGCTGGATACAGAAGATCCGTGCGATCTGCGACGAGCTAGGTATCCTGCTTATGGCTGATGAGGTCCTCACCTGCATGGCACGCACCGGCAAGATGTTTGCCATGGAACACTGGAATACTGTTCCCGATGTGATGACCCTTGGAAAGGGCTTTGGCAACGGCTTCCCGGTCACCGCCATGCTCGTCTCGGAGGAGCACAAAGAAGCGATCGAAAAGATATCTGCCAGTACATCGTACGGGGGCAATCCAATGGCCTGCGCCGCAGCCCTGGCCTCCATCGAGGTAATCGAGGAGGAGAACCTCTGTGAGCGCTCAGCACACTTGGGCAAGCTCTTGCTCGGGCGGATGAAAGAGATGGAGTCGCGCTATACCATCATCGGTGAGACGCGCGGGCTCGGGTGCCTGCTTGGCATCGAGCTGGTCAAGGACAAAGCAACGAAGGAGCCCTTCGAGCAAGCTGGCCGGTTGGTGTACCAGAAAGCCTTCCGCAAAGGCCTCGCGTGGATCCCTGCCGGTCACATCCTGCGCATGTCGCCGCCCCTCATCATGGAGGACGACCTGGCGCTGAAGGCGATGGATATCATCGAAGAGAGCATCTACGAGACAGAGAAAGAGTTGGGCTACGCTTAGCCTCGGGCCGGGACAGCGCTACGCCCGCAGAAAGGGGGAGGCTCGACGGTGGGCATACGCACTATCCGCTTCGGCGTCATAGGTGGGGGCCTCATGGGCCGCGAGTTTGCCAGCGCCTGCGCCCGTTGGTGTCACCTTCGCGATCTGGGGGTAAGACCACAGGTCATCGCAGCCTGCAGCCGCTCGCAGTCTTCTCTGGACTGGTTCAGGGAAAACATACCCAGCCTGAAGTTGGCCACCAACGACTACCGAGAGCTTCTCTCCAACGGCGAGGTCGACGCCGTGTACTGTGCCTTGCCACACCATCTGCACGCTGAGGTCTATGTCGACGCCATCGCGGCGCGCAAGCACCTGCTGGGCGAGAAGCCGTTCGGCATCGACCTGGAAGCCAACGCGCGTATTGTCGCCGCCGCCCAAGCCCATCCGGAGGTGCTCGTACGCTGCTCCTCCGAGTTCCCCTTTTTCCCTGGTGCCTACCAGATCATCCGATTCCTGCGCGAAGGTCGCTTCGGCCGGATCATCGAGGTGGAGAGCGGCCTCTGGCACTCCAGTGACCTGGATCCACGCAAACCGATCAACTGGAAGCGCCAACTCGAGTTCAACGGCGAATACGGCTGCCTCGGTGACCTGGGAATGCATGTTCTGCACATCCCGCTGCGCTTCGGCTGGCTGCCACGTAACGTACGCGCCCTGCTCTCCAAGGTCGTGACACATCGGCCCGACAGGGATGGATCCCTCGTACCTTGCGACACGTGGGATAATGGCATACTGGCCTGCGAAGTAAATACCGGTGACCAGTGCTTCCCGATGCTGCTCAGCACCAAGCGCATCGCGCCCGGCGAGGCGAACACCTGGTTCATCCGCATCCTCGGCACAGACTTTTCTGCCGAGTACAGCACCAAGTACCCGAAGACGCTGCGCACACTCACTTTCCGACCCGGCATGCCCCAGAGTTGGGAGGTGCGCGACCTGGGCTACGAATCAGCATATCCGACCGTCACTGGCGCCATCTTCGAGTTCGGCTTCCCCGATGCCATGCTGCAGATGGCCGCGGCCTTCTGTGACGAGCTCGCGCACGGCCACGACCATATGCACCAACCCTTCAGTTGTGCCACGCCGGAGGAGGCGGCCCAGCACCATCGGGTCCTCACCGCGGCGCTCGAATCCGGGCGCACCGGCCAGACCGTGTCTGTAGCCTGAAAGGTGGTCACCAAGCGCCCCGCACACACCTGCGCGGCTGCGGCCCTAGCCGACGGCGGGAAAGGGGGTGCTTGTTTCCTATGGAGGGGCTGTCCCCCGTGCAACAAGGCCGGAGGCCATCTCTGCGGCCTCCGGGCGGCATCACGGGTTGCGCTCCGAACGGCCCGAGTCGAGGGCACTGGGTGGAGTTCCCCCCAATGCCAGGCATGACGCGCGGCGCGCAGGTGGAACGCTAACCACCGGCCACTGGCTAGCGCCCCCAATGCTCCCGCAAATACCCAAAGTAAAACACCGCATTCTCCACAGGCACATTGCTCGGGATGTGGTTGCCCACCGCAAAGACAAACCCCCGGCACTGCCTGGCGAGCAGAAGCGTGGCGTCGATCTCGGCCCGGATCTCCGCTTCGCTCCCAAGCGTCAGGGTTCGGGCGTCGACCTTGCTGCTGATGATACAGTGCGTCTGCCCGTACCGGGCCACGACCGGCTCGAGCGCCACCATCGGCTCGAAGCAGAGGCCGTCGGCGCTCGCCTCCACGATGTCATCCACAAACATCCCCCACTGCCCATCGGAGCAGAAGAGGACCTTCTTGCCGGCCTCCTTCAACACCGACCACAGCGCCTTGTAGCGCGGGAATATCTCCGCCCGGTAGAAGCCCGGATGCATAAAGGGCCCCTGGCTCCAGACCATGTCGTCGTGGCACATGAACGCCTCGATGGGAGTCCGGGCCCAGGCGCGGACGTGGTGCAGCGTCAGCCGGTAGAAGCTGTCGAGCACCTTAGCGAAGCGGTCGCGATATGCCGCCGCCTGCAGGAGCATGTCCCAGCCAAAGGCCTCGATCGCCCCTGAGACGATCGTCTTGTAGTAGCCGCCGGTCCAGACCTGCTCGGGGTAGCGCTCCCTGGCGTCGTAATAGCGGGCGGTATAGTAGCGCGTGAGATCATCCAGGTCGGGCAGGCCATACTCGGCTACGGCGTCAAAGCTCAGGACCTCGTCGACGTCTCGGAAGGGGCAGGGCTTGGGGTCGCGGCGGTCGGTGCCGCCTTCAAGGAAATCCGAGTGCCCCGTGTCGGTGACGCGCCCGCGCTCGCTCCAGGGGACCGGGCCGTCGTCGGTAGACCAGATGAGGTCGTACTCCCAGCGGTCCATGAACTCCCGCAGGGCCTCCGGTGCGTCCTCGGGCCTGCCGGTCACCGCCCGGATGAGGGCGGCGTTGCTGCAGTACTCGGTGTGGGCTAGGCGCGGCGTCGGCCGCAGGTTGATGGCATCGAGACCGATCTGATAGCTCATACCCCGTGACCTCAGCGTTGGATGGCGTACAGGACGCTATGGCGGGAGATACCGTCCCCACACCCTCCCCGACGGGCCATGCGCTGCCCCTGATGGATTGGCGACCGCCCTGGGAAGGTGCTTCTTACGCACATTGTATCATGCCTTGGCACGGGCACCAACTTCCGAGCGGGACGGCGTGCACGCCGCTCTTGCGCGAAACCCACATTCCGGCTACACTCTGAGGTGTACTCGACCTATCCGCCACCGGCAGCGCGGCAGAGGTGGCCCGGCCCCGGACCCTGCCCTCCCATGGCCCGCCCGGCCTCGTGCCCCGCCGGTGCTCACGCTTGCAGGGAGCAGAGCCATGACCACGCAACCTGACGAACCACTTCCCGACTGGGATAACCCCGCCGTCTTTGAGCGCAACAAGGAGCCGGCGCATGCCACCCTCGTGCCTTACCCGGACGAGGCCCTCGCCCTCGCCTGCGACCGCTACGCCTCGCCCTTCCTTGAGCTGCTGAACGGCACCTGGAAGTTCTCCTACGCCCCCAACCCCGCCTCGGCGCCGCAAGGCTTCGAGTCCCTGAATTATGACGACTCGGACTGGGACGAAATCGCCGTTCCCGGCAACTGGCAGCTGCAGGGGTATGACCGGCCGATCTATGTCAACGTCCAGTACCCCTTCCCGGCCGACACCTACCCGCGCGTCCCGCGGGACGACAACCCCACCGGCTCCTATCGCCTGCGATTCACCGTGCCGGAGGCCTGGGCGGGACGGCAGGTCTTTATCCTCTTCGAAGGGGTCGACTCGGCCTTTCACCTGTGGCTGAACGGGCAGGAGGTCGGCTACAGCCAGGACTCGCGCGTGCCCGCCGAGTTCAACATCACCCCGTACCTGCGGCCCGGCCAGAACCTCCTCGCGGTGCGCGTGTACCGCTGGTCCGACGGCTCCTGGCTGGAGGATCAGGACTACTGGCGCCTCAGCGGCATCTTCCGCGACGTCTACCTCTGGTCCGCGCCGGCGGTGCACGTGCGCGATTTCTGGGTCCGCACCGAGCTGGACGAGGCCTACGAGGACGCCACGCTCCGGGTCTCCGCTCAGGTGCGCAGCTATGGGCCGGCGGCTGCCGGCTACGTTCTCGAGACGCAGCTCTACGATGGGGATGGCCAGCCGGTCCTCGAGACGCCGATCCGCCAGCCGGTGGAGGTAGCCGCGGGCGGGGAGACCGCCGTAGAGCTCGCCGCCGCGGTTGCCAACCCCAAGAAGTGGTCGGCGGAGCAGCCAAACCTCTACACGCTCCTCCTGACCCTGCGTGCCGCCGATGGCTCTATCGTCGAGGTCGAGAGCTGCCGAGTCGGCTTTCGGCAGGTGGAGATCCGCGACGGGCGCTTCTGGGTCAACGGCGTGCCGATCTACCTCAAGGGTGTCAACCGCCACGAGCATGACCCCGATACCGGGCATACCGTCTCCGTCGAGTCGATGATCCGCGACATCCGGCTCATGAAGCAGTTCAATTTCAACGCCGTGCGCACCAGCCACTATCCCAACGACCCGCGCTGGTACGAGCTGTGTGACCACTACGGCCTCTACCTCATCGACGAGGCCAATCTGGAGTCCCATGGCATCTGGGACACGCCCTCCAAGGACCCTCTCTGGCGCGAGGCCTTCCTCGCCCGCGCCATCCGGATGGTCGAGCGCGACAAGAACCATCCCAGCGTGCTCATCTGGTCGCTCGGGAACGAGTCGGGCCACGGCCCCAACCACGCCGCCATGGCCGACTGGATCCATCGCCGCGAGCCCACCCGGCCGGTGCACTATGAGTCTGCCCATCATGAGCCGTACGTGGACATTGTCTCCACCATGTACCCGTCCATCGACCGCCTGATCGAGTCTGCGACGCGCGAGGGCGAGGAGCGGCCCTTTGTCATGTGCGAGTACGCCCACTCCATGGGCAACTCGACCGGCAACCTGCAGGAGTACTGGGACACAATCCGAAGCCACCGGCGCCTGATCGGCGGCTTTATCTGGGATTGGGTGGACCAGGGCCTGCGCCAGCGGACGCCCGAGGGCGTCGAGTGGTTCGCCTACGGTGGCGACTTGGGCGACCTCCCCAACGACGGCGCCTTCTGCTGCAACGGACTCGTCTCCCCCGACCGGGACCCGCACCCGGCGCTTTGGGAGCACAAGAAGGTCGTCCAGCCCGTTTCCGTGACCCCCGTTGACCTCGCTGCCGGCATCATCGAGGTGCGCAACGGCTATGACTTTACCGACCTGAGCGGCTTGCGGGGCTCGTGGACGCTCTCCGCCGATGGCGCCATCCTGCAGCGGGGGGAGCTGCCGCGCCTGAGCCTGCGCCCCGGCGAGTGCCAGAGGGTGACCGTGCCCCTTGCCCGGCCCGAGCTACAGCCGGGGACCGAGTATTGGCTCGACATCAGCTTTGCCCTGGCCGAAGCAACCCCCTGGGCCGAGCGGGGCCACGAGGTTGCCTGGGAGCAGTTCCGCATGCCCTATGCGGTGCCCGCCGGCCCGAGGGTAGCGCCAGCAGCCATGCCCGTCCTCCAGCTGGAGGAGACATCTGCGGCGATCACCATCAGGGGCGAGGGCTGGCTGCTCGCCTTCGACCGTGCCGCCGGGACCATCGCCTCGTGGCAGGCTCACGGCGCCGCGCTCATCGCGCGTGGACCGCGCCTGGCCATCTGGCGCGCCCCGACGGATAACGATTCCAACCTCTGGGGCGACGAGCGCCTGGCGCTCCGCTGGCGGGAGGCCGGGCTGGATCGCCTCTCGGAGGAGGTCCGCTCGGTCGAGGTCGCGCAGGCTGCGCCGCAGTGTGTGCGCGTCAGCGTGCGCTCGCGCGTCGCGCCGCCGGAAGGCACTCCCGGCTTTGACTGCGAGTACACCTACACCGTCTGTGCGTCCGGCGACGTCCTCGTCGACGCGCACGTCCTGCCCTACGGGGAGCTGCCGCCGCTGCCGCGGATCGGCCTGCGGCTCGAGCTGCCCGGCGTGTTGGATACCTTTACCTGGTACGGGCGCGGTCCACAGGAGACCTACCCCGATCGCAGGCTCGGGGCGAGGGTCGGCGTGTACAGCGGCTCGGTCGACGAGCAGTTCTACCCGTACCTTGTGCCCCAGGAGACGGGGAACAAGACCGATGTGCGTTGGGCCGCGCTGGCGCGGGCCGATGGCGTCGGGCTGCTCGCGGTAGGCATGCCCATCCTGAACGTCAGCGCCCTCCACTACACGCCGGAGGACCTGACGGAAGCCCGACATCCCCACGAGCTGCGGCGCCGCGAGGAGGTCATCCTCCATCTGGACCAGCACCACTCCGGGCTCGGAAACGCAAGCTGCGGGCCGGGTCGGCTGCCGCAGTACCACGTCCAGCCGGTCGAGACGCACGTCCGCGCCAGGCTGCGGCCCCTCTCGGGCGGGCTTGCGGAGGCGCTGGCGCTGGGCAAACAGCGCGTGGAGTAGACCCTATGCCCATGACCTCGCGCGAGCGCATGCTCATCGCCCTGAACAACGGCCGCCCGGACCGGCTCCCCTGCCAGGTCCACGGCTGGATGCAGTACTATCTCGACCACTACCTCGGCGGGATGGACTGGTACCAGGCCTACGAGCGCTTTGGGATGGACTATGCCATCTACGTCTCCCCTGCCTACCGCTACAGCGAGAAGGACCTCGCCCGATGGGAGGTCCGCCGCGTGGACCTGGGGGTCGACGAGGACGGCAACCACCGCTGGGATGAGACCATTGTCACTCCCAAGGGCACCCTGCATCACACCGGCGCCTGGAACGCCATCACCGGCTGGGAGATCGAGCCGCTGATCAAGAGCGAGCGCGATTTCACCCTCTGGGACGAGTTCTACCCCATCCCCATCGCCGCCGACCTCACCCCCGTCCGTGAGGCCCGCGAAAAGCTCGGAGACCGCGGCATCGTGCGCAGCCATCCCTTCAGCCCCGGGCAGGGCTCGCCCTGGCAGAGCTTTTGCACGCTGGTCGGCACGCAGGAGGCCATCTTCATGGCGCTGGACACGCCCGAGTTCGTGCACCACGCCTTGGGCCGCATCCTGGAAAAGACCCTGCGCGTCACCGAGATGTGGCAGGGCACGCCGGCCGACATGGTCGAGACCGGCGGAGGCGCCGGCTCTAACACGGTCATCAGCCCGGCCATGTTCCGCGAGTTCTGCCTGCCCTACGACCGGATCCAACACGCCGCCCTGCACGAGGTCGGGCTCAAGATCGTGTATCACCTCTGCGGCGGCGTGATGCAGATGCTCGACCTCGTCGTCCAGAACGGCGCCGATGGTCTCGAGACCATGACTCCGCCCTCCATGGGCGGCGACTGCGACCTGCGCGAAGCTTCCCGCCGGGTCGGCGACCGGCTGTTCTTCATCGGAGGCTTTGATCAGCAGGCGGGATTCGAGCGCGGCACGCCGGAGGAGGCGAGGAGGCTGGTTTTCGAGTGCTTTGAGGCCACGAAGGACCATGCCGGCTACATCATCGCCCCATCCGACCACTTTTTCCACGGGGATCCGGCCAACGTCCAGGCCTTTGCGGACGCGGCGAAAGAGTGCGTCTACTGAGCCGGGCCGGTTGACCCACGGATGAGGAGTTAGCTGCGAACTCGTCCCCTCACAACGGCTTGCCTCCCAGGCGCCGGCAGCGGGGGCGGGTCTGGCTCGCCCGTACACCCATGGTCCAGGCGTTAGTGCATCCAAGATGCGTCACCGCCTGGGCTGCAGCCGGGTGTTTTGCTGAGCCGCAGCCCGGCACTACTCCAGGACGGGGTTTGGCGGGTTGGCTCGTC
>JAIMBM010000498.1 GCA_023511475.1 Anaerolineae bacterium | reverse complement strand
GCTCATGGCTCCATACGAGCCATCGGGGCGGCGCCCCATGCTCTCGGCGACGCCGGCCCGCGCTGCGATGCTGACCCGGCCGCCCCAGCTGGGGCAGCGCAGGATGCACATGGCACAGCCGTTGCCGTACCTGGCGCAGTTGCCCTGCGGGCCCGCCGTCCCCGTCGCCTCCACGAAAACGTCCGCCTCCAGAGCCTCGCCCCCCGCGAGGACGACCGCCTCCAGGCGGCTTTCCCGCATCCGTACGTCACACGCCCTCGCCATCATCCGCAGCTCGACGCCCTGCTCCAGCAGGTACCTGCGTACGACTGGCTCGATCAGGGCCACGTCGTAAAGGCTGGCATGCCTGTGTCCCGGGAACTCGACATTGGTGTGTCGGGCAACGCTATCGGCGAGGCGGAACAGGTCGCCCCCGCCCATGGCGATCATCTCCTCGGCAGCGGTGTAGCGGCCGTTGTTGCGGAAGATGCCGCCCACGAGCCCTGTGCCAAGGAGGCAGTCGGTCCTCTCCACCAGCACGGCCTCGGCCCCCGCCTTGCGCGCCGACAGCGCTGCTGCGCAGCCCGCCCATCCGCCTCCGATCACGGCAACCCGCGGCATGTCTGGCCCCCTTTCTCCTGCCATACCTTCTGCCACCTGGAAACAGGCGGCAGCTCCGTGGTCTCGCACTCGGTCACGATGTCCACGAAGGTCGGCACGTCGGCGACCAGTGCCTCACGCAGCACCGGCTCCACCTGCTCCGGGTCCTCGATCCGCACCCCTCGCAGGCCAAAGCCCTGGGCGATGGACGCATAGTCCGCATCCGTAAAGTCAACAGCGAAGTAGCGCCCGCCGTGGTACAGCTGCTGGTTGACCTTGATCCAACCGAAACATCCGTTGCTGAACTGAACGATGGTGACCGGCAGCCCAAGGCGCGCCACGGTCTCGAGGTCTCCCGCGCTCATGCCAAAGCTGCCGTCACCCATCAGCCCGACGATCGTGGCCTCTGGCCGGGCCAGCTTGGCCCCCAGCACCCCGGGAATGGCGAACCCCAGGCCTCCATGGCCCCGCGGGATGATGACCCGCCGGCCGGCGCCTGTGCGGAAGTAGGCAGCCGTGAACGGGGTGGGAGTCCCCGCATCGGCGATGATGACCGAGTCCTCCGGGAGGAGCCGCGAGAGAGCCTCGATCACCCGCTGTGGCTTGATGGGCCTCGTCCTCGCGGCCGCTCTGGCCGCCAGGTCCGCCCAAAAGGCCGAAAGCTCGCCGGCCCGCTCGACAAGCGGGTTGGGCCGCGGCGGAATGCCGCGCCTGCGCACCGCCGCAACGAGATCGGCAAGGCCGAGCCGCGCGTCCCCCACCAGCCCCAGGGCCACGGGGTAGTTGCGCCCTATCTCGGCCGGGTCCACATCGAGATGGAGGATGAGCTGGCCACTGTCCCGCGGGGGAAGGTCCCAGCCGTCAGTAGTGACCGAGTCGGTCTTGCAGCCGACGTAGAGGATGAGGTCTGCCTCCCGCAGCAGCGCATTGGCGTAGGGCCTGCCCCCGTTGCCGCCGACGACGCCGAGGCTCAGGGGATGGTGCTCTGAGATCGCCCCCTTGCCACAGATGGAGGTGCCGACGGGAGCCCCCAGCAGCTCGGCCAGCGCCGCCAGCTCTTCGTACGCTCCAGAAGTGACTGCACCACCACCGGCGACGATGACCGGCCGCCTGGCACGGGTGAGCAGGTCGGCCGCCTCCTCCACAGCCGCGGGATCGGGCCGGGTGCGGTACGCGGGAAAGTCCCGGCATGGAGCCTCAGCGTACAGCAGAGGCACATCCGCCTCTTCGGCCAGCACGTCCGCCGGGAGCGTGACCTGCACGGCACCCGGGCGGCCGCTCGTGGCCATCCGGAAGGCGAGGCGCATGGCGTCCGGAATCTGCTCAGCGCGCTTGACCAGGGTCCGCCATTTGGTAACGGGGGCAAACAGCGCAGGCTGGTCGAGGGCGGTCAGCACGTTCCGGCCCTCGTCTCGCAGGGGCGTGTCGGAGGTCAGGGCCACCACTGCAATGGATGAGGCCTGCGCCTCAGCCAAACCGGGCACCAGGTAGGTGGCTCCAGCCCCACTCGGCGCCTCGCAGACGCCCGGCCGCGAGCTGACACGGGCATAGACGTCGGCCATGAAAGCCGCGGCCCTCTCGTCCCGCGCCAGCACGTGGGTGATCTCGCCGCGCAGCTCGTACAGCGCGTCGTAGAGGGCCAGACTCGTCTCGCCCGGGACGCCAAACACATACTCCACTCTATAGGCCCTCAGCATCTGCGCAACGAGTTGCCCCCCACTCAGACGCATGGCGTCCCTCCTCCGATTGGCCCGGGCCTATCCGGCAGCCGCCTGCCCTCCCGAATGGGCCAGGTCTTGCAGCACACTCTCCAGGTGCTGGCGCATGGCCTGCTCAGCACGCTCTCCATTTCGATCATAGAGCGCTGCGAGGACCCGCCGGTGCTCGGCGATGGATTTGCCCAGCCTGCCGGCAATGCGGTCCGACAGGGCGCGGAAGCGGCGCACGTGCTCGTCCAGGTTGCGGTTGATGAGAAGCAGGCGCTGGTTGTCGGCCTTGCCGATGATCGCCTCGTGCAGAGCCTGGCCGTGCAGCGAGCAGGCTGGCACGTCACCCGCCGCCCAGGCACGCTCCGAGGCATCCAGGTGCGAGGCGATCGCGTCCAGCTCCTCCCGGCTGAAGGCGGGAGCGGCAAGACGTGCCGCCAGCCCCTCCAGCACAGCCCTCAACTGGAAGACCTCCGTCACATCCTTCATCGTCACGTCGGTGACGTAGGTTCCCTTGAACAGGACGCGCGTGACAAAGCCTTCGCGCTCCAGCTCCTGGAGCGCATCGCGGACCGGGGTCTTGCTGATGCCCAACTGCTGTGCAAGCTCGCTCTCAACCAGGGGCATCCCCGGCTCCAGTCTGAGGGTGAGAATGGCCTCCTTGATGGCACGGTGTGCCATGTCCTTGAGCGAGGACACGCCGTCGAGCCTGTCGAGCTGGTACGAATCCCGCATCCTATCACCTTCTGGCGTATCGTATACCATATACAATTGTACTGCATTCTACTGAGTTCGTCAATGGAAGCAGCGCCTGAGCCTGGGGTGCAGTTCGGGTTTGCTCGCAGGGCAAAGCGGGGTTAAGCCCCCTGGGGCATTCCCCGCTTTGCCCTCCGGGCAAAGCGGGGTTAAGCCCCCCGGCCCCCTTCCCCGCCGCTTGTGCGGCGGGGAAGGGGGTAGTTTTCTCCAATGGGCTGGAGTTTGGCCTTTTCAGGTCTTCATCCGTCACCACCGGCTCTGACGCTCCCGAGCCGGCGTGGGCGCCCCTCGGGTCGTCGCGGCCCCCACCCCGCGCCCCTCCCCCAGGCGGGCACGTCGTGCCCGCCTGGGGG
>JAIMBM010000497.1 GCA_023511475.1 Anaerolineae bacterium | reverse complement strand
GGTCTCGGCCTGTACATCAGCCGGGAGATCATTCAGCGGCACCGTGGGGATATCGTCTTCCACAGCCAGCCGGGGCAGGGCACAACCTTTCTCTTCTGGCTGCCGCTTGCCCGTCCGGAACCTGCCGGGAGCGGCTCGCCAGGCAGCTGACGGTTCTATCGAACGTTTCGCCTACTTTCTCACCGCCCCAATGCGCGGCATCGCCGGCTCGGATATCTCCTCGAGGGCCTGACATGCGGCCATCTCCTCCGCGAACTGCACGGCGATGTCGCCCAGGCTCACGATGCCGATCAGGCGGCCATCCTCAAGGATCGGCAGCCGGCGGATCTGCTCCTCCCCGAGGAGGTCGGCGGCGTCCTCCACATCCCACTCCGGCATGCCGGTGACGAGGTCCCGCGTCATATAGTCGCCGACCTTCGCCTCTTTCGGGTCGATGCCCTGGGCAATGACCCGCACGGTGACATCGCGATCGGTGAGGATGCCCACCAGGCGCCCCTGGTCCACGACCAGCACATCGCCGATATCGGCATCGCGCATCAGCCGCGCCGCCTCGGTGACGGCCGTGTCCGGCGAGACGGTCACCAGCTCGGTCGTCATGATCTCCCTGACTTTCATCGCTGCCTCCTGCGGGGATAGAGCTCTCCATCGCCGGTGTCCAAGCAACCTTTGTGCCAGTACAGGGGCAGCTACTCCTGCTCCTCCGGCGATCCGAGGTGCGCGACCGTCTTGAGCCAGGCAAAGCCGCGCAGGACGACAAGCATGAGGACGACGCTGCCGGCCGTGAGCAGGTAGAGGCCGCTCCCCGCGGCCAGGCCGACCGCTGCCGTCACCCACAGCGAGGCCGCCGTCGTGAGTCCCTGCACTGTGGCCCCGGAGCGGACGATGGCGCCCGCGCCAAGGAAGCCGATGCCGGTTGCCAGCGCGGCGACGGTGCGGAGCTGGTCTCCCTGGGTATAGAGGAGGCTGACGGCCGTGAAGAGCGCCGCACCAAGCGCCACGAGGGCGTGCGTGCGCAGGCCCGCCGGCTGGCCGGTCATCTCGCGCTCAACCCCCACAATGCCCCCGGCTATCACCGCGGCCAGAAGCCTCAGGAGCAGGGTCCCCGTGCTCACCCCGGCCACCGCTGCTTGAAGGGTATGCGCTCGGCAACGAACCCGACCTGGAGAATCTCGGCCGCCAGTGCCCGCGGATCCACAAGCGCAGGGTCGTATCGGACCTCCACCTGCTGGGTCTCTACCCACACCGTCACGCTGTGAACACCCGGCATCCGCTCGAGCCGCTTCTGGATCATCCGGGCGGCGTCATCGTCGATCCCGGGCACGCCAAAGACGACATCCTCCATTCGGTGCTCCTCTCGACGCAAAAGTGGCAAGGGCCCGCCGGCCCACACCCCACAGTGAGCATGGCGCCGGGCTCCATCTCCGGCAGCTTCTCGCGCAACGCATCCTTCAGAACAAGCAGCGCCTTTGGCTCAAGCCGCTCGAGCGGCCAAGCTGCAGCGGCCGCGCAGACCCCGCGCGGTGCGGCGGGTTCCGGGAGGCTCCAGTGGAGCGCCATAGTCGACCTCCGTATGCGGCCGGCTGCCGCCCGACCTCAGCCCGGCCGAGATGCCAGGGAGCGGAGGGCCCACCTACTGTTTGCAGAAGGGCATCAGGCGGCGCATACAGGCGGCAGCGCAGGAGGAGGCGCCCTCTTCCCGGGCGCTCGGAGCCCCTACATCGGCCGGAACTCGGCCTCGACCACCCCTTCCTCCCCGGGGCCGGGCGGGCGTTCTCGCGCTCCGGCGTAGACCCGCTGGGAAACGCGGTACATCGCCTGGTGCAACTCGTCCACAGCGCTCCGGATGGCCGCCGGATCGTTCCCCTCCATGGCCTGGCGCAGGCGGGCGACCCGCTCTTCGATAGCCTGGCGCTCCTCCGGTGTGACCTGGACGCCAAGCTCGCGCAGGTTGCGCTCGGAGGCATAGATCGCCTGATCGGCCACGTTGCGGGCCTCGACGACCTCCCGCCGTCGGCGGTCGGTGGCTGCGTGCTCCCGGGCCTCCTCAACCATGCGGTTGATATCCGCCTCGGTCAGGTTGGTCGTGGCAGTCACCGTGATCTTTTGCTCGCGCCCGGTCGTCTTGTCGCGCGCAGAGACGTTGAGGATGCCGTTGGCATCGATGTCAAAGGTCACATCGATCTGTGGCACGCCACGCGGAGCGGGCGGGATGCCATCCAGCCGGAAGCGTCCGAGAGGCATGTTGTCGGCCGCCAGCGGACGCTCCCCCTGCAGCACATGAATGTCGACGGCCGTCTGCCCATCCTCAGCAGTAGAGAAGGTCTCGGTCTTGCGGGTTGGGATGGTGGTGTTCCGCGGGATCAGGGTCGTCATGATCCCGCCGAGGGTCTCAACGCCCAGGGAGAGCGGCGTCACATCGAGCAGCACGATGCTCTTCACGGCGCCGGAGAGCACGCCGGCCTGCAGCGCTGCGCCGACGGCGACGACCTCGTCCGGGTTGACGCCGCGGTGGATCTCCTTCTCCCCAATCAGGCTGCGAACCAGCCCGCCCACGGCGGGCATGCGCGTGGCCCCGCCGACCATAACGACCTCGCGTATGTCCGCAGGGCTCAGCCTGGCATCGGCCAGCGCATTCTGGAAGGGCCCCCGCAGGCGCTCGGTCAGGTCGGCGGTAAGCTGCTCGAAGCGGGCCCGGGTGAGGCGGGTCTGGAGGTGTTTGGGGCCGGCAGCATCGGCAGTGATGAAGGGAAGGTTGATCTCCGTCTCGAGAACCATGGAGAGCTCGGTCTTGGCCCGCTCTGCCGCCTCGCGCAGGCGCTGCAGCGCCTGCGGGTCCTGCCGCAGATCCATCCCCTGCTCCCGCTGGAACTCGTCGGCCACATGGTCGACGATCCTCTGGTCATAGTCGTCGCCGCCTAGGTGCGTGTCGCCGTTGGTGGCCCGCACCTCGATGACCCCCTCGCCGACCTCCAGGACCGACACGTCATAGGTCCCGCCGCCGAGGTCAAAGACCAGGACGGTCTGCAGCTCTTTCTTCTCGAGGCCATAGGCCAGCGAGGCAGCGGTTGGCTCGTTGACGATCCGGATCACGTCGAGCCCGGCGATGGTGCCCGCGTCCTTGGTCGCCTGACGCTGGGCATCATTGAAGTAGGCCGGGACGGTGATCACTGCCTGCGTCACTGGCTCCCCCAGGTACGCCTCAGCATCCCGCTTGAGCTTGCGCAGGATCATGGCCGAGATTTCCTGGGGGGTATAGTCCCGGCCGGTCTGGGGGATGCGCACCCGCACGTCGCCGGCAGGCCCCTCGATGACCTCATAGGAGACCATGCCGACCTCGTCCCGCACCTGATCGTAGCGCCGGCCCATGAAGCGCTTGATGGAGTAGACGGTGTTCTTGGGG
>JAIMBM010000496.1 GCA_023511475.1 Anaerolineae bacterium | reverse complement strand
CCCCTCAAGTTTCCGCGTATGGGGGTAGGGGGTGGGGGCCGCTTCGGCGCGAGGCGTGTCACACGCCCTCAAGAGCGCAACAGCGAGTGATGGGGGACGAGGAGCTCAAGGGGCGAGACTCCAGGGGAGGGGGCCACGCGGCGCATCGCCTCTACTTTGACAGGAAGGCGACTTTGTGGTAGCATTCACAATGGCGGTATATGGGCCTGCGTCACCTGCACTCGGCAAGACGCCACTTCAGTGCCCCTCCTCGCTGTGTGCCTTCCCCAACGCCGGTGTTGGAGCAAGACCGCAACGCCTGGGCGCCCGTCGGCGCGCTTTGGCGGGGCTGACGGGAGGTTTGCTGCGTCTTCGCCGGGCCGACGGTGCGCAACATCTTGTCTTCGCTGTTGCTGAGGAGGCACAGGCATGGATTGGTCGTGGGTTGCGCTTGCGTCAAGTGTGGCATCGCTGTTGGTGGGAGGCTACCTGTACGTCTGGGTACGGCGACAGGAGAATCCCTCAGCGAGGATGCACGAGATCTCGCACGCCATCGAGACGGGGGCGACGGCGTACATGCGGCGCCTGTACATGGCGCTGGCCTGCGTGGCGGCCGTCGTGGGTATCCTCGTGCTGGTGGGCTTTGGCGTCAAGGTGGCCGGCGCCTACCTGTTTGGGTCGCTGTGCTCGGCGCTGGCCGGCTTCTTTGGGATGAGCGTGGCCTTGCGCGCCAACTCGCGTACGGCCTGGGCAGCGCAGCGCGGTCTGCCGGCAGCCTTTGGGGTGGCTTTTTATGGCGGCGGCGTCATGGGCATGTCGGTGGTGGGGATGGCGCTCTTGGGGATGAGCGTCCTCTACATCCTCTTCCGGGATCCGCAGATCGTGCTGGGCTTTAGCTTTGGTGCCAGCTCGCTGGCGCTTCTGGCCAAGGCCGGGGGCGGGATCTATACCAAGACGGCGGACATCGGCGCTGACCTCGTGGGCAAGGTCGAGTTGAGCATACCGGAGGACGACCCGCGCAACCCCGCCGTGATTGCCGACAACGTGGGCGACAACGTCGGTGACGTGGCGGGCATGGGCGCCGATATTTTTGACTCCTATGTGGCCTCGGTTGTGGCCGTGATGATCCTCGGTGCGTCACTCTTTGCCGGCAAGCTCGAGTACGTCGTGCTGCCATTGATGCTGGCTGCGGCAGGCATCTGGGCATCGCTCCTCGGCATGGTGCTCATGCGCATCGGTGTGCGCGAGAACCCGGGCCGCGCCCTCAACATGGGTACGGTCATCACCTGCGTGATCTTTGCGGGCCTGGCGGTCGGCGTCATCCGCCTGATGGGGATCAACCCCGGGGCGTTCTACGCCACGCTGGCCGGCCTGGTCGTCGGCGTGGTGATCGGGTTCACCTCGGACGTGTTTACCTCGGAGCAATGGGGCATCGTGCAGCGCACGGCAGAGGCTGCCAAGACCGGCCCTGCGATCAACATCCTCACGGGTTTCTCCTACGGACTGATCAGCATACTGCCGTCTATCGTAGGGATCTGTCTGGCGACGCTGGTCTCCTGGTATGCCGCGCAGCACTTTGGGCTGCCGGGCGTGTACGGAGTCTCCCTGTCTGCGGTAGGGATGCTTGCGGTGACGGGGATGGTCGTCTCGGCGGATGCCTATGGACCCATCGTGGATAACGCCAAGGGCATTGCGGAGCAATCGGGGCTGAGCAGGGAGGTCATCGACACTGCCGACAGGCTGGATGCAGCCGGGAACACGGCCAAGGCCATCACCAAGGGCTTTGCGATCGCCGCCGCCGGGCTGACGGTGCTGGCACTCTTTGCAGCCTATGCCGAGACGGTAGACCTCCAGGCGCTCGACCTCCTGCATCCGCATGTGATCGTGGGCATCTTCCTCGGGGCCGTCATGCCGCCGCTTTTTTCGGCGTTGACCATCCTCTCCGTGAGCCGGAACGCCTTTGTGATGGTGAACGAGGTGCGGCGGCAGTTCCGAGAGATTCCGGGCCTCCTCGAGGGTCTCGCCAAGCCCGACTATGCGCGCTGCGTCGATATCGCGGCCCAGGGCGCGTTGAAGGAACTCATCCTGCCCGGCACGCTGGCGCTGGTCACCCCCGTTGCCGTGGCGCTTCTCTTCGGGCGTGAGGCGCTCGGGGGTCTGCTTGCCGGAAGCATCTTCACCGGGCTGATCTTTGCGCTCTTTATGGCCAACGCCGGCGGCCTGTGGGACAACGCCAAGAAGTACATCGAAGCGGGCAGCTGCGGTGGTGAAGGCTCCGAGGCGCACAAGGCAGCGGTGGTTGGCGATACGGTGGGGGACCCCTTCAAGGACACAGCCGGCCCCTCGCTGAATACGCTGATCGCGGTGATGTCGCTTGTGGCCGTGCTCATCGCGCCCCTGCTCGTTGGGCGCTCGCTTCTGGGCTCGTGACGGCCGAGCCCGGTCCCCAGTTCCCTGCAGGGCCTGGCTGACTGCGGCCAGGCCCTTCTTCTTTTCGGCCAGGATTCCCCGCTTCGCGCGCTCCGCGCACAAGGCCCCGGCGGGCACGAGGTGGGCGTTCGTGCGCTGTGCCGCGGGATGGGGGTGTGTGGCGTCTCCTTCTTCAGTGTAGCGGCCCGATGGCCGGTCGGTAGGGCGGCACCACTGGGGGCGGCAGCGTGGAAGCGGGGTAGGCCGAAAAGAGGAAAGTCGTCGGCGACCTCCCTGCGCCCCAGGTAGCCCTCGATGGCCTCTGCGAGCGCGTCTGGCAGGGGCAGCTCCTGCCCGGGTTCGTTGAGGCCGGGTGCCAGGCGGAGGTAGCCCTTGCCTCGGTCGTATCGAAAGTCCGCCACCCGCAGCGTGGGAACCCGCTCCCTGGGCATGGTGGTCTCGGTTGCCAGCAGGCACAGCGCATAGTCGCGGAGACCTGCCTCCGTCCGTCGATTGCACCGGTGCACGTGCTGCTCGGCGACATGGAGTGGAGGCGGCAGGCACGAGGGGTCGGGCGTGTAGTCGGGGAGCGAGACCTCTGCTGCGGGATTGGTTGGCACCCAGCCGCGGGCTACGGCCTCGTCGTAGAGCTCTCTTACGATACGAAGCCGCAGCGCCACGATGATCGGAGTGCAGTACAGGAGCAGCTCGGCCTTGTAGTTGTTGACGAGGATGGCGCTGGCCCGGAAGGGGTCGTACTCGATCCAGGCCAGGTAGGCGAGCGCCGTATGGAGGTAGGTGCGACGCGCGTGCGGGCTGGAGAGCCGGGCGAGAAGCGGCTCGATGGGCGGCGGCGGGTGGTTTGTTACATGCTCATAGGCCCCAAGCTCCACCAAGTCCTGCATGGTAGCCTCCCGCTGCACCAAGGCGGCTGTGGCTGCTCCAGCACAAATGGTGCCAGGGAGGCGAGGGCTCAGGGGCGAGGGGTAGGGAGCTGGTCTCCGGCTGGTGGTGCGT
>JAIMBM010000495.1 GCA_023511475.1 Anaerolineae bacterium | reverse complement strand
CCAAACCCCTAAGAAAGGGTCCTGCACCGGGCTCCTGCGAAGCGTAGAGCTCAGTTGCCGACAGGGCGCTCCCCGCTCGTTGCCTGGCTGCGAATCTGCTGACCGATCTTGGATGCACCCGGTCATCCTGCCTCTTGACACAGAACAGTTGTTCTGATATAATGCTAGCACACTTGTTCTACTGCACTGAGGAGGACCCTCTTGCGGCGCACCTATCTCGACTTGCAGGCCAATCGCATCGAAGTGGTCCTCGCCTCCCATCGGGCGCCGGCACGGGTGACCGGGGGTGTCGTGACTCCGCGCCAGGTACGCTACCACCTCGCCCCGGCACCCGGGGTACGCCTGCGTCGGCTCCTCGGGCTCGCGGAAGAGATCGCCCTGGCGCTGGATGTGCCCTCCTGCAGGATCGCCCGGGACCATGGCGTCGTGGCGGTCGAGTTGCCCCGCGCCGATCCGGCGCCGGTCGCCCTTTTGCCGCTGTGTTCCAGACTCGGGCACATACCGTCCTGCACTGCCGTCCTCGGCCTCGGCGATGACGGTACACCCCTGCTGCTCGCGCTCGCGGGAGCAGATGTCGCGCACGTCCTCATCGCAGGCTCGACCGGCTCTGGCAAGACGGCGCTCGTTCGCACCATGGTTGCCTCGCTGGCAGCGCATAACCACCTCGGGCAGGTCCAGCTCGTCCTCATCGACCCCAAGGGCCGGGGCCTCTTGCCCTTCGAGGGTCTGCCGCACCTGCTCTCGCCCATCTGCTGCGAAGCCGCACAGATCGAGGAGCGGCTCTCCTGGTTGGTCGCAGAGATGCTGCGGCGCGACCGGGAGGGCATCTCCGCGCCCCGCCTGGTAGTGGTGATCGACGAACTGGCAGAGGTTGTTGCCTCCGTGGGTGACCCGGCGGTCGAGGCCTTGACCCGGCTGACCCAGCGTGGTCGCGAGGCGAGCATTCACGTGATCGCTGCGATGCAAAAGCCGAGCGCCTCGCTGCTCGGGCCTCTCATGAAGGCCAACTTTCCGGTGCGGCTCGTGGGAAGCGTGACCTCCGCCGATGACGCCCGCGTCGCCGCCGGCGTGCCCGGAACTCAGGCCGAGCGGCTGTCAGGCCGCGGCGACTTTGTGCTCGTGCACCGTGGCCAGTGCCTTCGGTTCCAGGCGGCATACATCACAGCCGACGAAGTGCGCTCACTCGTCGCGCGGCTCCGGGAGAGCGGCCTTACCGCATGCCGCCGGCTGGCGGCGCCGAAAGTCGAAGGATGCGCTCCGGGCGGCCACCCACAGACCGGGAGATAGAGGAGCATCGTATGAGTCTCGACATCTGGTTCAGAGAGGACATCAAGCACATCCTCATGGCGGCGGAGCGGGCGAGCACTCTGTCACTCGCACAGGCCGAAGAGAGTGCGAGCGATCCGAGGTTGCTGCAGGCATACAGGCGCGGCTATCGGGCGGCGCTCTACGCGGTAGCTGTCGCCTGCGGGCTGACGCCCCAGGAGGGTGAAGGGGAAGCAGACCTACTGCTGAAGGGAGGGCGCTCATGAGCAGCAAGAGAGTCCTGGCCTGGGCCGCTATCGTCTTTTCGGCGGTGCTCGCCATTATCGTTGGCAACCGGATGAATGCCGAAGCGATGGCTGTAGTCATCGGAGTAGTGTGTGGTGTAGCGGCCGGTGTGCCGACGAGCGCCATCATCCTGGCCCTATCCCGTCGCTCGCAGAGCGTGCAGGCGGAGCCGAGGATGCCGGCGGCGCCTCCGATCTATGTCGTCACCGCCGGTCCCGTGCCGGCGGTCGGGCCGGCCTGGCGCGAGAGCCCCGAGACTTTGCCGGCCGCCATGGCATCGGCACCTCGCCAGTACCGGATCATCGGTGACGAATCGTGCTGATCGAGGAGGGTCCGTTGAGACGCATCAGAGAAGAGCCCGTGCGTATCGAGCGCAAGCGCTATGCCTTCCTGCCGGAAGCCTTCACCTGGCGAGGGCAGCGCTACGACGTGCACCAGGTCCTTCGCTGCTGGACAACGGCGGAAGGCAAGGGCCCTCATCGCCGTGAGCGCCGGTACTTTCGCCTTCGCTGCGACCGCGGAACGGTCGAGCTCTACCATGACCTGATTGCAGACGTTTGGGGAGTGAGCACCCATGGCTGAACGACTGGAGTTCGGGCTCTTGTGGTACGATGGCGACGCTCGTAGGCCCCTCACGGCCAAGATCGAGGAAGCGGCCGCCTGCTACGAGCGCAAGTTCGGCGAGCGACCCAACCGCTGCTACGTGCATGACTCCTGCATCGATGGGGAGATGGAGTGGCGAGGGGTGCGGATCCTCCGAGCGCCGAACGTGTTGCCCAACCACTTCTGGATCGGGCTGCTGCGGCAGCAACCCGGAGGCGCGAGCCGCCGATGAGCCAGAGGGTCGGCGGCCAGACCGGCGTGCGGTCGATGGCCTGTCCCTTCGGACAAGGAGGCGTGAGCAGCTCGGCTATCGGCCTGTTGCCGGCGTGGCTCATCCCCTGCCCGATGGCTCGGGCGGGGAAGCCTCAGGGTCCACAAAGCGGTATCCAACGCGGCGAACGGTGACGATGTATCGTGGGGGGCCGGGCACGTCGCCGAGCTTCTGCCTGAGCCAGTGCACATGCACGTCGAGGGTCCGTGTGTCGCCCGTATAGTCGGTGTCCCACACGTCCTTCATGATCTGCTTGCGGGTGAACGTCTTGCCAGGGTGACTCATGAAGAGGCTGAGCAGCTGGAACTGCTTTGGCGTCAGCGTGTAAAGCCTGCCATCCACATCGAGCGTACGCGACGCGGTGTCCAGCGCCACCTTGCCGATCCGGAGCGTGCGGCCTCGCGCCGCTCTGCCCTCTCCGCCCTGCAACCTCACGAGCTTTACCTCCGCAGGCACTCTACTCGCGCGGATGAGACGTCGTCCGACGTGCCGACAAGAAGGTCCGAGGGCACCCGTGTGACCGTTATCAAGACCACACGCCGGCCGCCGCTGCTGCCTCGCACCCGACGGCTCGGGCGACGGTCTGCTCTTACCCGAGGTCTGCCGGCGGTCGGTGCCCGGGCTCGCGCGGCCGGGCCTGACCTGCACATCTCACCCTCTACCGAACCCGTGCACGAGCCCTCGCGTGCAGTGCAGCTCATGCCCGTACTGGTGAGCCGATCAGCCCGGACGGGTCTTCTGCGGAGGACCGCCCCGGTCGCAGGGCCTTGCGCACCGGCCCCTCAGCGGCATTATACTGCAGGACGCGATATCTCGCAATCGGCCTTCTGCCCGGGTCTTTCCGTCGGCGCAGCGCCCCTGCAAGTTCTGGGCCAACGGCACCCCTGCCGACGCGCAAGTGTTCAGACTCGCATCCTGACGGCGCCGGCTGCCACGTGTTGCCCCCACCCCGCTCCCCTCCCGCGAGTGGGCACGGCGTGCC
>JAIMBM010000494.1 GCA_023511475.1 Anaerolineae bacterium | reverse complement strand
ACCTGTACCTTGCCCTTCACTGGGCGCTCGATCGAGCGATGGCTGCCCGCCGCAACGAGGAGGAAGCCCGGGCGCACCGGGGCGAGCTGGCCCGTACCCTGAAGGCCCTGAACGAGGCCTATCAGCGCCTGGAGTACATCAGCTATGACCTGGCCCGGGCGCGGGAGGTGGCCGAGGAGGCGCGAGCCAACAAGCAGCGCTTTGTGGCGACCGTCAGCCACGAGATGCGCACGCCCCTTAACGTCCTGGCGGCCCTGAGCGAGCTGATGTACTTCTCGCCGGAGCGCTACAGCGGGGCGAGGCTGTCGCCCGAGTTCCGCAGGGACGCCCGGGAGATCTACCGGAGCAGTCGCCACCTCGTCCGCCTCATAGATGACGTGCTGGACATGACGCGTATCGAGGCCGGGCAGATGAGGATCGAGTTCCAGCCTGTGAGGCTCGGCGATATCGTAGCCGAGGCGCTGGACATGATCCGCCCGCTCGTGCGTGGCCGGGCGATCGCCCTCGAAGCGGAGGTGCCCCCAGATCTGCCGCCCGTCTGGGTCGACAGAGCGCGGGTGCAGCAGGTGCTGCTCAATCTACTCAACAACGCCCAGCGCTTCACCGAACGCGGCAGCATCACCGTACACGCGGCCCGGGAGGCGGAGCAGGTCAGGGTCACGGTGGCTGACACGGGAGTGGGCATTCCCCCCGAGGCTCACGAGGAGATGTTCAAAGAGTTCTACCAGGTCGAGGGCCTTGCGGCGCGGGGCCAGGGCGGGCACGGACTCGGCCTGGCCGTGTGCAAGCGCTTCGTGGAGATGCACGGCGGCCGCATCTGGGTCGAGAGCGATGGCGTGCCGGGGCATGGCACCCGGTTCAGCTTCACCCTCCCCCTCGCGCCGGTCCAGACCCAGACCACACGCCTCCTGGAGGGCCCAAAGCCGATGAGGACGGCCTCCGGCCGCGGGCGGGTGCTAGTGGTTCTCGGTGCTGACCCGGCCGCCGTGAGGTTGCTGGAGCAGGGGCTGCAGGAGTACCAGATCGTGCAGGCCGGCACGGCGAAGGAGACAGCCGATCTGGTGAGAAAGGTCCACGTGCAGGCCATCCTGATCAACTCGGCACGCGGCAGCCGCTCGGGGCAGCACCTGCGAGAACTGCGCCTGGAGCTCGAGGGTGCCGTCGTGCCGATCGTCCTGTGTCCCCTGGTGGGGCTGCGGGAACTCCGGCGGACGCTCGGAGTGGTCGACTATCTGGTCAAGCCGGTTATGCCCGAGGCGCTGTGGGCGTTGATGGATAGGCTGGGGGACGGCGTGCGCCGCGTGCTCGTGGTGGATGATGACCCCCAGATGGCACGCGTCATCTCACGCGTGCTGCAGATGTCCGGGCGGGAGTACGAGGTCCTGTGCGCCTATGATGGCGAGGAGGCGCTGGGCAAGATGCGGTGGCGGCGGCCGGACATGGTGCTTCTGGACCTGGTGATGCCCGTCAAGGATGGCTTTGCCGTGCTGGCCGAGATGCAGCGGGATGCCGCGCTGCAGCGCATTCCGGTGGCGGTCATCACGGCCCAGGAGCCTACGCCCGAGGACGAGCGCCGTATGGGCGGCCGCAGCCTGGTCGTCCATGCGCCGGGAGGCTTCTCCAACGAAGAGGCTATCAGCTACCTGCGTGCCGTTCTCAGCGCCCGACAGGCCGCGGTTGGCTAGACCTCGGCGCCCCTGCGTGCTACTGTCGCAGGCGGGCGTGGCGGTGCAGGGGGCGCTCAGCCACTGTTGAGGGGAACCGCGAGGGCCCTCAGCGCGCCCAGAAGTTCGCGCTGGCCTATGGGCTTCTGGAGATAGGCGGCAGCCCCCAGCGCGCGGGCCAGGTGGGGGTCATCCAGAACCGAGCAGATGATCACCGGGATGGCGCGGGTATCGGGATGCGCCTTCAGCGCCTGGAGGATCTCCCACCCGTCCTGCGAGGGCATCATGATATCGAGGGTGATGGCTGCCGGGTGCAACTCGCGCGCGAGCCTGAGGGCGTCGGTGGCATTGCGCGTTCCAACGACCTTGTAGCCGTGGCCGGCGACAAACCCCTGGAAGGCGACAAAGATGCCCTCGTTGTCGTCGATCACCAGCAGCACCGGCGGAGCGCTGACGGGGAGGTCGAACGCATAGACGTGTTCCTGCTCCCTGTGGGCAGCGTAATGCCATTGGCCCCCCATCATCTCCACCAGACGCCGGACGAGGCCCAGTTCCGGCCCCGCCGTGGCCGTCCCATCAAGGGCCGGTCCTGTCCCTGAAATCGTGCAGCGAAACTGCACAGTCAGGCGGTCCCTCTCGCCTCGAGCGCAGACGCGCACCCGTCGCACGCCCTCGCGAGAGAACAGGTCGCTGAGGGCGCGGAGCAGCACCTGGCGCAGGAGGGTTCGGCTGCCATACATAGAGGGCAGGGGTTGGTCGAGGTCGCAATCTACCATCACACCGCGCTGCTCGGCCACGGGGCGCATCACGGCGAGCACGCCGCGAACCGTCTCGGCAGGGTCCACCGCCTCACGCTGGCCAAGGACGCGCGAGGCTTCGCTATCCAGGAGGCCCGAGGGACTCGCAGGGGAGAGGACGTCGCACTCGAGCTTTTCCCGGAGGGTTGATGCGAGAAGGGTGATGGCCTTCTGCTGCTCGCGGAAGAACTGGCTTCGGCTGCAGCCCATCTCGCGCATGATCTCAGGGAGGGGCCGCTCGTCGACGTAGCGGTAGACCAGGAGCGTGTAGAACCGCGCGCGTGACGTATCTGCTGGGCTTGCGCCGGGGGGATTGAGCTCCTCGATGCTCTCGAGGAGCAGGCGATTGAACCGATGGGCACGCCTCAGGCCTCGCTCTTCCGCATCCGGGAAGCACTGGACAGCGAGGGGGTGCCTCTGCAGGTAGGGGTAGTCATAGAGGTGATGAAGGGCGTCTCGGAGCTGCTGCTCGAACTCGTCTTGCTTGCTCATATGCGGCCGGGGTCGCCTCCGGCGACGGTGCGGTGCCCTGGGCGGCCGTCGGTGCCTGGGCGCCCGGCGCCGCCAGTTCGGCGGCCCGATCATGCGATTCCAGGCCATCCAGCACATGCTGGCGGACATGGCGTCCAGCCTGTTTGCCTGCGAGAGCATGGTGCTGGCTGCCGCGCGCCGTGCCGATGCAGGCAGTGACGTCCGCATGGAGGCGTCGATGTGCAAGCTCTTCGTCTCGGAAGCCTGCTTCCAGATCGCGGACAAGGCCGTGCAGATTCATGGCAACGTGGGTGTCACGAAGAACCATCCGGTCGAGTTCATCTTCCGCAGGCTCCGGCTATACCGCATCGTCACGGGAACCAGCGAAATCCAGCGTAACACGATCGCCAAGGAAATCCTGCAGAGGCATGGGTCTTGAATGCGCACGTGCAATCCTGATCGCGACGTCCACGCCAGC
>JAIMBM010000493.1 GCA_023511475.1 Anaerolineae bacterium | reverse complement strand
CCCCCCCCCCCCCCCCCCCCCCCCCGCCGGGGGGGGGCGGCCCCCCCCCCCCGGGGCCCCGGGGCCGCCCCCCCCCGCGGGGGGGGCGGGGGGGGGTACCGGGGGCCCCCCCCCCCCGCGCGCAACCGGGGGGGGCCGCCGGGGGGGGGGGGTAATGGGGGGGAGGGGGCGCACAGACGCGCGCTAGGCACCCGAAGGCTCGCCGCCAACTCCTCACGCGCCCACGGGCTATGCGGCCCTGCACCCCTGGCCTCCCCCCGAGTATAGCGCGGCGCGCGCCCACAGGCAACTTGGGAAGAGTCTGCATCCTGGCACGGTTCTTGCTTGAGGGGCAGGGCGTCGGTCGCCCCTCCGCGATCGGCGCGGCAGCATGTACCGGGTCGTGCGGCGTCTCACGCGCGGTGGTGCAGGGCGAGGGGCCTCCGGGGCCCGCGCCTCCGGCGTGTGTCGCCCCAGTCGATGCGGCACGCCAGCGACCCGGCCAAGGGGAGGCAGCGTGCCTCGGGGTTTGCCATCTCGCCTTGTGCTGGGAGCACTCCTGCTCGCCTCATGCCTCGCCGCCTGCGGCGGTAGAGTCGACCTGTCTCTCACAGGGAATCCGGGTGCGGAAGGCCGGCAGGTCTTTCCGCTCACTCCCTTTGGGCCTCCCGCCCTGCCATCACCTTTCCCAACTATGGCACCGATGCCGACCGAGGAACCCGAGCTCACGCCCATGCCCGAGCCGACCCCCCTGCCGGCGCCTACGCCCTTTGTCCCGCTGGATCAGCTGCGGCGCACGCCGACGCCCTCCACTGTGGTCGCCGGGCATGGGATGAGGTTGCCCCCTGGCTTTAACATGGCCGTGTACGCCACCGGACTCGATTCGGCCTCCTACATGGCCCTCGGACCCGGGGACGTGCTCTACGTCTCCCTGCCGCAGCGTGGGGCGGTCGTCGCCATCAGCGATCCGGGGATGCAGGGCAGGCCCGAGCGGCTGATCGTCTTTGCCCAGGGGCTCACCCATCCGACCGGTCTGGCCGTTCACGACGGGTACCTGTACGTGGCCGAGGCGCACCAGGTCGTGCGCTACCGCTGCAGCCCGGGTCAGCTCAGCGCCAGCGGCGACCCGGAGGTCCTCCTCTCGCTGCCGGCCGGGCCGGGGCTGAACAATCACCCCATCGGCTTTGGACCCGATGGCAGGCTCTACGTCGGCGTCGGCGCAAGCTGTAACGCCTGCCGCGAGGCCGACTATCGGCGCGCGACCATCATGCGTTACAACCCCGATGGCTATGGCGAGGAGGTCTATGCTCAGGGCCTGCGGGACGTGGAGGACCTGGTCTGGTACCCGAACACTCTCCAGCTCCTCGCGACCAACTGTGGCCGCCGACGCCTCGGCGACGACTCGCCCCCCGACACCATCGAGTACGTCTACGCAGGGGCAAACTTTGGGTGGCCCTTCTGCCACGCCGGGAGCATTCCCGACCCTGAGTTGGGCTGGCCACAGGCGTGCGATGGGGTGCCGGAGCCCTTCCAGGCCCTTCCGGCCCACACCACTCCGCGGGGCCTGTGCGTCTACACCGGCAGCCAGTTCCCCGCTGAGTACTATGGGGACATCTTTGTGGCCCTCTCCGGCTCCTGGGAGCGAAGCGTTCCCGTCGGCTACAAGGTCGTGCGCCTGAACGTTGAGGCGGGGGAGGTGGCGGGCGTCGAGGATTTCGTCAGCGGATGGCTGGTCTACGATCAGGCCTGGGGCCGACCCGTTGACCTGCTCGAGTACCCCGACGGGAGCCTGCTCGTCTCCGATGACCGCAACGGGGCGATCTACCGCATCTACTATGAGGGGTGAGAGGGTGTGGCCTGCGGCCCGTCACCGCCGCGCCTGACGGGTGGCTCGCCGCGCTGCGCCCTCGCCCTCGCCCTCGCCGTCGTCCGCTATGTTGACGAGCGAGCAACTCCATAGGAGGCGCGCAGCTCAGCTTGGCGCGCGCAGGCGCCGCACCAGGAAAAAGGCCGCCACCAGCTTGTAGGCATCCCCAATGAGGAAGGGGTAGAGCCCCGCTACCAGTAGCCGCGGCGCCGGCACGAAGCGGCTCAGCCACAGGAGCCCGCAGGCATAGATCGCCGCCTGCCCAAGAACGAGGGCGAGCGCCAGCCGCAGCCAGCTCTTGCCGCTGCGCTCGGCCAGCCACCCGGCCAGCCAGGCCGCCGCGGCAAAGCCAACGAGGTAGCCGCCGGTCGGGCCGGCGAGGCCGGCGCCGCGAGCCGCCAACACCGGCAGCCCCAGCGCACCGGCCCCCAGGTAGAGCGCCACGCTGGCCGCGCTGCGCCGCCCGAGAAGCCCCGCCAGCGTCAGCACCACCAGAGTCTGGCCGGTGATCGGCACCGGCGAGAAGGGGAGGGGCACCGCCACCCGGGCCGAGAGGGCCACCAGCAGACTGCCCGCGGCGACCGGGGCCGCCCAGCGGAGCGCCCGGCGTAGGGTGTGCGTCGATACCTGCAAAAGAGCTGGGGAGAGAGACCTGAGCACCTTTCACCTCACAGCGATTTGATCTGGCAGGTCCGGCACCATCGGCGGCTGCCACGGGGTAGAACACCGTCAGACGACGGGGGATGCGCCTGGACCGCAGGGCAATTGCGGGCGGAGGCAATCTGCATGGGGGCCGGCCCGCGCCTGGTCGCGCTGCGCCGGCCCCCTCCCGGGGCCCTTGAGGTCTGGCCTTTGGAGGTTCCCGTCCCTGAGCGGTGGGCGTGCCGCTCCGGGGTAGGCCGTCTGGCGGCGGAAGCGCAGCTAATCGTACGTCACCCGAAAGGTCACGTCGGCGCGACAGCCGGCATCTTCCTCCGGCATTCTGAAGAACAGAAGCTGTATGTAGAGACCCCGATCCGGGAAGCGGTCGTGCACCATCTTCACCGCCCAGACCTCTGCGCGACGCAGCATCTCATCGGCGGTCAATGGCCGGTCGGAGCGAACCGTCAGCGTCACTATCGTCTCCCGGGGCGGATCGCCGGTCGGGGTTGGCGGTTGTGGTGATGCCATGCTGTCTCTCCTCCTGTCAGACGGAAAGGGGCGCTGGATCACGAAGACGCGAAAGGGGCGAAGACGCGAAAGCAGTTGCTCGTAGCCCCTTTCCGCGTTGGGCAGCCATTTTCCTCCCTGCAGGCGGTCCCGGCGAACGCCGGCTTCCTTTCGCGTTTTCCTCATCGCCACGCGAGCCGCTGTCGTGCACCGTGAAGGGGCGCAGCGCCGCTGCGCCTGTACAGCGCGGGTTTCAATCCCCCAGTCGCGAGGCGTGCATCCAAGATGCCTCAGCACGTTGGTAGTCAGGCAGCCTGCCAAGCCGCTCTGCCAGCGGCCGGGCTTTACGCTTCTCACGAGCCCGGTCCAGGCCCTGTTGTTGGGGGTCTGGCGGGTTCGCATCGCCGCCCCACGGGGCGGCGA
>JAIMBM010000492.1 GCA_023511475.1 Anaerolineae bacterium | reverse complement strand
TTCTGAACAGGGGCCGAACTGTGCGACCCACGCGCACCACTCGTCCCGAAATGCACCGACGACTGTGGGATATACCCTCCCTTCGGGTTTTCGAAGCAGTACACTACGCGAAGCCACTACATGGTCATCAACCCCGCGTGCCGGCCACTACATGTAGTGGCAAGCCCCAATCGAGCCCGGGTTGGCGAATCGGTGCCTCCCATCAACCCCACTGCATCTAGTAGCATGCCGGCGTCACAGGTACGACAGGTAGTACGAGTTCGCATAGCGTATTGCTTCGAATCCCCGGCCCGCCATGAGATTGACAACGAGCCCGAGGGGGCGTATACTGAAAACGTAGGGGCTGTGTGCGACGAGCAGCTCAGAGGGAGGCACCCACCTATGAACGGCCTGGTGGTGCGGGCCATGAAAAAACCGCGCAAAGGACACTGAGGCATGGATTTGCCTTGGTGTCCTTTTTGTTTTTGACCCGGCAGGCGCGGCGGTGCCGGGGCTCGCCGCAGGGGCAATGATGCCCCGTATATCCCAGGAAAGGGGAGAGGAAATGGACTCCGGGATGATCAGCAAGATCGAGAAAGCCAAGCGCTATGCGGAGGAGCGCGAGCGCATCCGATTTCAGGGCTTGAGCGTCACTTTCCGTGGCGAGCATAACACATATAATGTCTCCTACCATCAGGGACGCTGGTCGTGTGAGTGTGGTTTCTTTGCGTCGCGTGGCCTGTGCAGCCATACCATGGCATTGGAGCGGGTCCTGAGGGGGATGCTCGTCCCCGATGGCGAGGACCTTGCCGAGCTGAGCACCTCCGGAGCGGAGGCGATGGCCCGTTAGGGCGACGAGCAGCATCAGGCATCGCTCGCCACGGGCAGGTGTCGGGCCGTGGCGAGCGATGCTTTTTGTGAGGATAGAGCATGAGGCGATGGTACGTCTGGCTCAGCGGAGCTATCAGTCTCGTCCTGGTCTACAGCACGGTGCGAGGCCTGCACCTGAGCGAGGTCTGGCAGGCGCTGCGCAACGCGAGCTACTGGTGGCTCATCCCGGGCGTGGCGGTGTATTTCGTCGCAGTCTGGGCACGGACATGGCGGTGGCACTATCTGCTGCGCCCCGTGAAGGCGATCAGCCTGGGGCGGCTTTTCCCGGTCGTGGTTATCGGATACATGGGCAACAACGTCTACCCGGCACGGGTGGGCGAGCTGATTCGCGGCTATGTTCTCAAGCGTAAGGAGGATGTGCCCTTCTCCGCCTCGCTGGCGACCATCGTGGTTGAGCGCATCTTTGATGGGGTTGTGATGCTCTTTTTCGTCTTCGTGGCCCTGCCTCTGACGCCGCTCCCCGTCCACCTCCGACGGGTGGTGATCCTCTCCAGCCTGCTTTTCTTCGGGCTGCTCGTGGCGTTCTTCCTGCTGGCGGCCTCGCCTCGGCGCGCGCAGGCGATCTACAATGGGGCCGTCGACCACCTCCTGCCCGAGAGGCTGCGAGCAAGGACCAAGGGAGTGCTGGACCGGTTCATGGACGGCCTGCGCTCTCTGCGCAGCGGCAGGGACATGGTGATGATCTTTGTCACCTCGGTCGCCATCTGGCTCACCGAGACCGTCAAGTACTGGTTCGTGATGCACGGCTTTGGCTTCCACGTGCCCTTCTATGTGCTGATGCTGATGGCTGCGGTCGTGAACCTGGCAACGACGATTCCCTCCGCGCCGGGCTATGTGGGCACCTTCGACAAACCGGGCATTGAGGTCCTTGAGGGCTTTGGGGTACCGAGGGGGCGGGCGACCGGGTACACTCTGGTGCTGCATGCGGCGCTCTGGCTCCCGATCACCGCCCTCGGCGTCTACTATATGTGGCGTGAGAGCGTCAGCTGGCGGGACTTTGGGGCCGCGCGCGAGACCCGCGAGGCGGAGAGGAGCGAGGCGGGCGCACAGGTCGATGCCCGGTAGGGCCGGACCGTCGGGAGGTGCACCGGCTGCGCCCGGGCCGCAGGAGCAGGGTGAGCGTTGCAGGAGGTGTGATGAGGGTCGGCATTGTCGGCGGCGGGATCGCCGGATTGACCGCCGCTTACGATCTGGCCGGCGCCGGGCAGGAGGTCATCCTGTGGGAGGCACAGGAGCAGCTCGGAGGGCTGGCCTCGGGGTTCAGGGATGGTGGCTGGGAGTGGCCCCTGGACCGCTTCTACCACCATCTGTTCGCCTCGGACCGGGCTGCGCGGGAGCTGAGTCGCGAGGTCGGCGCCGAGGTCTTTTTCCGACGGCCCGAGACAGTCATCTGGCATCGGGACACGATGGAGCCCTTCGATAGCCCCGTTGCTGTGCTGCGCTTCTCCCACCTCAGCCTGCCGGAAAAGCTGCGCGCCGGGTTCGTGGTCCTCTACCTCCGGTTGCTGCAGGACTGGCGTCCCCTTGAGGGCGTGCGGGCCGAGGAGTGGCTGCGCCGCACCATGGGAGCCAGGGCCTATGAGGTGCTCTGGCAGCCGCTCTTTGAGGGCAAGTTTGGCGAGGGCTATCGCGACGTCAACATGGCCTGGTTCTGGGCGCGGATCTCCAAGCGCACCAAGGCACTGGGCTACTATGTGGGCGGCTTTCAGGCCTTTGCCGACCGGCTCGGCGCGGCTGTGATCGGCCGCGGGGGGCGCGTGCAGGTTGGCTCCTGGGTGCGCGAGGTTCGGCCGCTGGCCGAGGGGGGCTATGCGGTTCAAGTGGACGGCTCCTCAGTGCGGGTTGATCGGGTCATTGTCACCGTCGGCCCGCAGGCGGCGCTGGCCATCCTCCCCGAGCTGCCCGGAGAGTACTCGGAGCAGTTGAGGCGCCTGCGCTCGCTGGGGGCGATGACGGTCGTCCTGGCCCTGGACCGTCCGCTCACGCGGGGCTCCTACTGGGTGAACCTGCCGAAGCGCGTCTTCCCCTTCCTGGCCCTGGTTGAGCACACGAACTATATCGAGCGCAGCCGCTACGGAGGCGACCACCTCGTCTACCTGGGCGACTATCTGCCCGAAGATCACCCCCATTTCCAAATGAGCAAGGACGAGCTTCTGGAGGTGTACCTGCCGGCAGTGCGGCGCATCAACCCGGCCTTTGAGCGCTCCTGGGTGCGCAAGAGCTGGCTCTTCCGCGAGCGCGAGGCACAGCCGTTCACGCCGCTCCACCACTCGCGGGCGATCCCGCCCCTGCGCACCCCGCTGCGGGGGCTCTACCTCGCCAGCATGAGCCAGGTCTACCCCTGGGACCGGGGCACCAACTATGCCGTCGAGATCGGGCACGAGGTCGCCCGGGCCGTGCTCGAGGACGGGTGAGGAAGGTGACTGTTCAGATGCGCATCCTGGCAGCGCCGGTTGCCACGTGCTGCCCCCACCTCGCTCCTTGAGTTTGGCCTTTTCAGGTCCTCGTTTCCTGATCACATGCTCCAGCGCTCGTGGAGGGTGGTATGGCGCCCCT
>JAIMBM010000491.1 GCA_023511475.1 Anaerolineae bacterium | reverse complement strand
GGCCGCCCGCGGACACCCCCATTATTTGGATTCCCCGCCCCCGCCGCGGCGGGGGCGGGGTTAGGGGTGGGGGTCCCTCGGTGGGCAATGCCCTCGCCTCCCGAGGCGAGAGGGGTGTCCGCCCCTGAAGCGCGGCGGGTGAGAGGCGGATGCGGCTGTAGATGCGGCTGTAGTGGCGCGAAGCACACCGCGCAGCCCGTCAGGAGCGGCAGAGCCAGCGGCGAGGGACGACGAGCTGAGAAGGCCAGACTCCAAAGCGGGTTGAGCTGCCCCACTGGTGCAGTAACGGAGTTAGGCCATTACTTCCGATCTCTGCCCGGGGGTTGAGGGCGGAGCCCCATCCGCCACCGGCAAGGTAAAGCTAAAGGTCGACCCCTTCCCGGGCTCGCTCTCCACGCGGACCTCGCCGCCATGGGCCTCTACCAGTTTCTTGACTATGGTCAGCCCGAGGCCCGCACCTCCGGTGCTGCGCGCGCGGGAGGGGTCGGCCCGGAAAAAGCGCTCGAACACATAGGGGAGATGCTCGGGGGCGATGCCCGTGCCCGTATCCCTCACGCTGACCTCAACGTGAGCCCCAACCCGCCGCGCCGAGATGGTGATCTCGCCCCCAGCCGGCGTATGCGCAAGGGCGTTCTCGATCAGATTGCGCAGCACCTGCCCGATCCGCTGGGCATCGACATACACCGGCGGAAGGTCCGGCGCCAGTTCGGTGCGAAGCGTCACCCCCTTGCCCGCGGCCTGGTGCTCAAAGCCGCCTACTGCCTGCCGCACAATGTCCGCAAGCTCTACGCGCTGTCGCGCCAGCCGGAGCTGCCCGGCATCGGCCAGAGCCAGCTCTTGCAGGTCGTCGACCAGGCGGGTCAATAGCATCGCCTCCTCATGGAGCGAAGCCATGAGCTGCGGCTCCGGCTCGAGCACCCCATCGCGCAGCGCCTCGAGATAGCCCCGAAGGTTGGATAGCGGTGTGCGCAACTCGTGCGCCACATCGCCAACCATCTGACGGCGCAGCTGCTCGGTGCGCGCAAGCCCGTCAGCCATGGCATTGAAGGCATGGGCCAGCTGGCCGATCTCATCGTCCGACTCCACGTGCACCCGCTGGGTGAGGTCTCCCCGCTCCATGCGCCGCGCCGCCGCCGTGAGCGCCTCCACAGGCGCCAGAATGTGCCGCGAGAGAAGGAGCGTCGCCACTGCGGCAGCGGCCACGACGGCTACCACGGCCAGGCCAAGCGACAGGTTGACCGAGGCCAGGAAGGATTGCTCCGGCCCTTCAGGGGGCGGGGGACCAGTAGGGTTGATATAGGCGCTGCCAACGGCCCAGCCCGCCGCGTCGAGAAGGACTACCGGCCGCGGCCAGTTGGGGCGGGCTCTCTGCCCGACCAGCTTCCCACCAGAGTCCGCCACGATCAGCCCCGTCTCATCAGCGAGGATGATGCGCTCCCCGGAGAGCTGCCCGATCTGCTCGAGCAGCGACTGCACCCCCTCCCAGCGCCCGGCCTGGTGGTAATAGACGGCAAGCATGGCAGCCAGACGCCTGTGCCTCAGCCCGCCGCCATAGTCGACGTACCGGCGAAACTCGTGGCTGGTAGCACGGCTGGCAAAGAGCGCAACAGCCGCCAGCGTGGCGATGATGAGGGCCACAAAGATCAGAAAGAGCCGCACCCGCAGGCTACGGAGCATCGGTATCCTCAGCGAACTTGTAGCCCACGCCCTGAACCGTCAGGATGCGCGCCGGACGAGCTGCATCCTCCTCGACCTTGCGGCGGAGATTCATGATGTGCACATCGACCGTGCGCTCCAGCCCCTCATAGTCGAAGCCGAAGGCCTCATCCAGCAACTGCTGACGGGTGAAGGCCCGCCCGGGCTGCCCGGCCAGGGTCGCCAGCAGCCTGAACTCCCTGGGGGTCAGATGGACCGGCATCCCACGCACCCTCACCTCGTGTCGCACCATGTCGACCACCAGGTCGCCGCGGCGTATCTCCGAAGGCCCGTCCTCCTTCCCCTCGCCAGCGCGCCGAAGCACGGCCCGCACCCGCGCCACCAGCTCCCGGGGACTGAACGGCTTGGTGACATAGTCATCCGCCCCCAGATCGAGGCCGACGAGCTTGTCCTCCTCGAGACTGCGCGCGGTGAGCATGATGATAGGCACCGTCTGCCCTTCAGCGCGCAGCCTACGGCAGACGGCTAACCCATCCGTGCCGGGAAGCATGAGGTCCAGGATGATGAGGTCCGGGTGCTTCTCCCGGGCGATCTCCAGCGCCTGCGCGCCGTCATAGGCGGCCAGGACCCGGTAGCCATCCCGCCTGAGATACAGTGTCACCAGGTCGACCACCTTCCTGTCGTCATCTACCACGAGCACTCTGGCATTGGCCATCGAATACTCCCGCAGGAAATCTCACCATATTATACCACGGCCGGGAGGGCATGCCGCAGGAGGTTCAGGTGCGGATGGGGTACCCGCCCCGGGGCGGGTACCCCATCCGCTGACCCTGCCTCCCTCGGCCACAGCCGTGAAGGGGGCGTCGGAGGAAGACCTCGCCCCCTCCAACACCCCCTTCGTCAGGATTCGCCGTGCCCGCCGTCGCCGGGCTTGGGCTGTGCGCGCCGAGCGCGACAGCACGGCCCGCTCTCTTGCTCTCTCCTCGTCCAGCCGCATGCGCGCCGTCCAGCCCGGCAAGGCGAACCTGGGGACAGAGCCCTTACGAGCTGGCAGTGGGCTCCGGGGTAGGTGCGTTGTTGCCCCAGCAGCCACGCCCGCCGCGCATCCCGCCCCGGAAGCCGCCGCGCGGGGCGAACGGGTTCGTCAGCTCGAAGGGCGCCAGGGCCTTCATCCTGGCCAGAAGCCAGTCGGCCTGGGCCTGGGTGATCCGCCCATTCTTGACGGCCTCATCGAGCCGGTCCTTGTAAGCCGACACGATGGCATCGATCACCTGCTGATCGGTCACCCCCTTCTCCCTGGCGATTTGCGACAGGGTCTTGCCTGCCGCGCGCTGCTCGACGACCTCTTCCCGTGTCATGCCGAGCAGGTCGGTGACGGCGTCGGCCAGGATTCCTGCGCCTCGACAGATCCGTACCCACGGGCCTGGGCCCCGACCCTTGGCGCCGGGTGTCGGCGTTGGGGTCGGCTCCTCTGCGAACACGGTCCCGACCGCAAACAGCCCGACCAGCGCGACCAGGGTCACTGCCATAAGCACTGCCACAGCTTTCCTTATCATCCTCCAATCCTCCTTTCGAGCCGCGTCGGGCCACAAGCCCGACTGCTGAGGTATTGTATCATGGAGCAATGAAGGTTTGATGAAGGTACGCTCAAGAGCCGGTTGGCATGTACGCGATCACACTCGCGTTCAGCCCATGGCGCCCGCTTGGAGTGGGGGAAAGAGGTTGAGGGGTGTCGGGCTCCGCTGGCGCGCCGCCCGACACCCTGTAATGTCTTCCCCCTCCCCGGGG
>JAIMBM010000490.1 GCA_023511475.1 Anaerolineae bacterium | reverse complement strand
CGGCCGAGTGATCAGATGCTGGTCACTCGGCCGGGCGATAACAATAAACGAGCCATACTTGGCTGCGCTTTGCTGCTTGCACCATCCGATCGGCCCAGGGCTTGTCCCTGAGCCAGCTCAGGCCAGACCTCACGGCTTTCCCACGGGGCAGCCTTTCGAGGGTCAACGCTGACGAGCCGAAGTCAAGTGCGCGGCATCCTTCCCAAGGAAGGACGTTCTGCTAAGTCTGAATGTGACCGTTGGTGCGTTTGGGAAACGGAACGCTTCCGGTACTACCGTGTCGGCTGAGCAATTAGTAACGGGCTGGCCGCCGAGCTGTGAAGCACTCCTGGCAGTAGACAGGCTTGTCGGTGCGGGGCTCAAAGGGGACCCTGGCCGGCCTACCGCAGTCAGAGCAGGTCACCTCGAACATCTGGCGCTCGCCGCTGGATGGGCGCGAGAGGTCGGTGTTGCGCTTCTTGCCACGGCACTCTGGGCAGCGGCTTGGGGGATGGAGGAATCCTTTCTGCTGGTAGAACTCTTGCTCACCAGCGGTGAATGTGAACTGGGCTCCACAGTCACGACAGGTGAGAGTCTTGTCCTGGAATGGCATTACAGGGGTCCTTTCCGTCTCGAGGAGCGCACCCAGTTCCCCACCTGGGCCGTGAGGTTTCCTGCCACGGTATTCCGAGGAGGTGTACACCGACCACCGGCTTGCGAAGAGATCGCGGGGCGCAACGAACATCACTGACATTGAGTATACGCTGAAATGGTCTTTCTGTCAAGACCCTGACAAGCACGTCGCTTGCGCCCTCGCCCCGAATGGAGTAGAGTCTCCGCGACTGTCTGTTCGCTGCCATCCAGAGGAGCGACTGCCCGTGCCCACCCTCCTCGGCATCGATATCGGCACCTCGGCGGCCAAGGCGGTGCTGATCGACGGCGAGGGCACCGTCCTCGGCGTGGCCGGCTGCGAGTACCCTATCGACCAGCCCCTGCCCGGCTGGGCCGAGCAGGACCCGGAGGCCTGGTGGCAGGCGGCCTGTGCCGCCGTGCGGGGCGCGCTGGCGGCGGCCGGTGCCGCCGACGTGGCCGCCATCGGCCTCTCGGGGCAGATGCACGGCACGGTGCTCGTCAGCCCCGCCGGGCGCCCCGTGCGCCCCGCCATCATCTGGCCGGACCAGCGCTCGCAGGCGCAGGTCGAGCGCGCGACCCGGCAACTGGGGCTGAGGCGCCTCGGGCGCCTGGCAGGCAACCGCCCGGCCGTCGGGTTCACTGCGGCCAGCCTCCTCTGGCTGCTGGAGAACGAGCCCGAGGCTTTGGCGGCAAGCGACAGGGTCATCCTCCCCAAAGACTACATCCGGCTACGGCTGACGGGGCACGTGGCGACCGAGGTGAGCGACGCCTCGGCGACGCTGCTCTTTGACGTCGCCCGCCGCCGCTGGTCGCGCGAGCTTGTCACCGCCTGGAAGGTGCCGCACTGGCTGCTGCCGGAGGTGCTCGAGTCCACCGCCGTTGCCGGGGAGCTGACGCGCGAGGCCGCAGCCGAGCTGGGCCTGCGGGCCGGGATCCCGGTCGTCGCCGGGGCGGCGGACCAGGCCTGTCAGGCGGTCGGCTCGGGCCTGATCGATCCGGGCCTGGCCTCGTGCACCATCGGCACGGGAGGTCAGCTCCTCACCGCCCTCACGGCCCCGACCCTTGACCCTGAGCTACGCCTGCACACCTTCTGCCATGCCATTCCCGGACGCTGGTACTCGATGGGGGCAATCCTCTCGGCAGGGCTCTCGCTCTCCTGGTTCCGCGAGCACTTTGCCCCGGGGGCGAGTTATGAGGAGCTGGCGGCGGAGGCGGCGGGCATCCCCGCCGGGTGCGAGGGCCTGCTCTTCCTCCCCTATCTGGCCGGGGAGCGCACACCGCACTTTGACCCACAGGCGCGGGGAGCCTTTGTCGGCCTCACCCTGCGCCACGGACGGGCCCATGCCGTGCGGGCCATCATGGAGGGCGTCTGCTTCGCCCTCAGGGACGCCCTCGAGGCCATGCGCGAGCTCGGGCCCGGCCCGGCCCAGATCGTGGTGGCCGGCGGCGGCGGCACCTCCCATCCCTGGCAGGAGATCCTCGCTGCGGTGCTCGGGCTGCCGGTGACAGTGGCGCTCGGGCCTGAGCGCACGGCCGTTGGGGCGGCGGTCCTCGCCGGGCTGGGGACGGGGCTGTACCGGGATCCCGTGGAGGCGCGGGCACGCACGGTGCGGTACGCGCCCCCCGTCGAGCCGCGCCCGGACGACATGGCGCGCTACGAAGAGCTGTACCAGGCCTACCGCGGCCTCTACCCGGCGCTGAAGGGAAGCTTCCACGCGCTAGATGCGTAGGGCCTGTGCACTACGAGCCAGTCCGCCACCGCATTCGGCGCGACGTGCCAGGCGCGGCTATCAGTGCTCCGGAAGCCGCATACCCGTCGCTCGCAGGCTCGCCTGTGCCCGCTCCCGTTTCCTGGAGGCACACCGGACCGCCCCCTATCCCGTCACCGTCCACGCCCGCGGGTGCCGGTCCAGGTAGTGCACGGTGAGGTCGGGGAAGTGAGCCGAGAGGTACCGCGCCAGGCTCTCCATGCCCCACATCTCGGACGTGCCGTGCTCGACGGTGACAACGGCGGCGCCGAGGTCGGCGAGGCGCTCGCGCGTCTGCCAGTAGGAGGCCCCGTCGTAGCAGACGATGAGGACATCGGCGCCGAGGGCGACCATGTCCGCATCGGGGCCGGCGCAGCCGGTGCCGATGGCCGGTCGGCGGACGGTCCGCGCCGGGTCGCCAATGATGCGGACGCTATCCTCGCCCAGCGGTCTGACCCGCCGCGCAACATGCCGCGCAAACTCGAGGAGGGGCGTCGGCTCGATCTCGAACACAGCCTGCCAGCGTGCGCCGTCCTCAGCGATGCGCTGGGTGAGCCCGAGGCCCCGGGCCCACGAGTCGCGGATGCCATGCTCGGGCCAGCGGTCCCACGTGTCGTGGATGCGAAGGACCACAAGGCCAGTCTCATCGAGAAGGCGCTGCTTGCTGCGGCCGGGCTCCACGGTGCGCAGCTGTTGCTCCGGCGCCGCATGCTCCCAGAAGGTCGGCTCGTGGGTGATAAAGAGCTCGCAGCCAAGCTCGGCCGCAGCGCGGAGGTTGGCGCTGCTCGCGACCCAGCCCACGCCGACGGTGCGGACGGGCCGCGTTGGGTCGCCGGCCTTGACGGTGTCGACGGTGTTGGCCGGGTCGACCCAGGGGGCGCGGCTGAGGAGGTACTCTCGGAGTTCGTTGGTGTTCATGGGTTCTCCTTGGGGCTCGGGCGGGCGCGCCCGCCCGAGCCCCGTCGCATCGCCTCGATGGGGCGAGAAGCCCCTCCCCTACCCCCCTTCAGGGGCGGACAGGTGGTTCCACAGGCGTGGCCAAGACACTCGAGGGGCGGTGCCCCATTCCCCCGACCCTCGCTTCC
>JAIMBM010000489.1 GCA_023511475.1 Anaerolineae bacterium | reverse complement strand
GGTCTCGAGGGCGGCCTGAACCGCCTCGCCTGTGCTGAGGCGAGCGGGGTTGTGGTTGTGGAAGTGCAGCAGGTCAAAGACCACCTTCACCCCGGTCTGCTCGTGCACCCGCAGCACGTCGGGAATGGAGAAGACCGCCTCGTCGTTCTCGAGGGTGAGGCGCTGCTGCACCGCGGGCGGTAGCTCGCCGAAAGAGCGCACAAAGCGGTCCGCGGCCGCTGGCATGCCGCCGATCCCACTCCCCCCATGGACCACCACGACCGCCTCCGGCCCGAGCCCCATGAGGTCGAGCAGGCGGGCCTGCGCGGAGACGTCCACCCGCGCTTTACGCGCCACCTCCTCATCTGCCGAGTTGAGCACGACGTACGGGCCGGGGTGCACCGACAGCCGTATGCCGTACTCCCGGGCGAGCGCGCCCACCGCAGCCAGCTCAGCCCGGCACTCGTCGAGCTGGCCATGGAACTGCGGCAGGTCCGGATGGGTCAGGTAGGGTGCGAGGTCCGACGACATCCGGTACATGCCGATGCCGACCTCGCGGAGGTAGAGAAGAATCTCCCGCAGATACTGCAGGCTGACCGACAAGTGAGGCGAGGACTGCCACCGTCGCGTATCATGGGACTTGAGGTCCGGCCTGCCCAGCACTTTGACGGCAAAGCCGAGGCGCATGGTCTTTGCTCCCCGGAAGGCTCCTGCCTCGGGCAGCAACAAGCATGCCGGGCACCGGGCCGACGGGCCGTCGCGCGGACGATGGGCTCCGCCCCCAACATGAGCAGGCCTGAGAGCTATGGCATCTCCAGCCCGTGCGCCTCCAGCAAGGCCCGATCGGAGAGGGTCGCTACTGTCGGGCCGTCGGCCACGACCTGACCGCCGTCGAGGATTACCGTGCGCTCGCACAGGTCGCGTACGAGGAGCATGTCGTGGCTGGCGACCAGCATGGTCTGCGGCAGGCGCTGCAGCAGCCCGATGAGCCGCCGACGGCCCCTCGGGTCCAGCCCAGAGGAGGGCTCATCCAGCACCAGGATACGCGGCTCCATGGCCAGCACCGTGGCAATGGCGATGCGCTTGCGCTCGCCGAGGCTCAGATGATGGGGCATCCGGGCCTCATAGCCCTCCGCACCGACGGCCGCGAGGGCCTTGCACACCCGCTCGCGCACCTCGGCAGCCCCCAGCCCCATATAGAGAGGCCCAAAGCCCACGTCCTCAAACACAGTTGGTGAGAAAAGCTGATCATCGGGGTCCTGGAAGACCAGCCCGACCAGACGGCGGATCTCCCCGAGGTTCCGGTCCGTTACGTCGAGCCCGGCGACGCGCACCTGCCCCCTGCCGCGCAGGAGCCCGTTGAGGTGCAGAAGCAGGGTCGACTTGCCCGCGCCGTTCGGTCCGGTGATGGCGACCTTCTCGCCCTCCCGCACCGTCAACGAGACGCCCCTCAGCGCCTGCCGCCCATCGGGATAGGCGAAGGAGAGGTCCGAAACCTGCAGGATCACCGAGTTCTGTTGCTCCATCAGCCGCCCCACCATGGTGCATACCCTGAGGCAACCAGCGCCGCCAGGGCCATGAGCAGGGCAAGCCCAACCCACAGGTCGCGGGCCGGTGCGCGGTGCGCCGCCAGGCTCCGGATCTCGCCCTCGAAACCTCGCGCGAGCATCGCCTGGTAGACGCGCTCGCTCCGCTCATAGCTGCGGATGAACAGGCTGCCGATCAGCCCGCCGAGGACCCTCGCGCGCCAGGCAACCCCGCCGCTGGTCCGGCCCCTCACCCGGGCGCTGCGCGCCTCGCGGGCCCGCCAGAGGCGCTCGGCCTCATCGACGAGCACAAAGAGATAGCGATACAGGAAGGAGACGAGCGCCACCAGAAGCCGCGGCAGCCCCAGGGACTGCAGGGCGGCCAGGAGGTCCGAGAAGGGGGTCGTGGCCGTGAGGAGCCCCGCTACCAGGATCGAAACCCAGGCTCTCGCCAGCACCTCGGCCAGCGCCCTGCAGCCGGCGTCGGTGGCGACGAGGTGCCAGCTGCCCATCGACAGAACGAACACTGCCCTCCCCGGACGCACGAACGGCAACGACGCCGCCGCCATGAGGGCGAAGGGCACGGCGACGAGCGAGCGCCCGAGCGCTACACGCAGCGGCACGCGCGCCACGGAGACGGTGGCTACGCCGAACGCCGCCAGCGCCAGGTAGCCCGGCCAGTAGCCCGGCACCAGCAGGGAGGCGGCCAGCACAAAGCCCAGTGTGGCCACCAGCTTGATGCGCGCATCCAGCCGGTGAACGGGGCTGTTGCCCTCGCGGTAGAGGTCGAGAAAGGTGTGCTTCATAGCCTCGCGGGCGGGTCTACCGCCCGGAATCGGCCCCCTCCCGGCGCCGGGTTGTGCGCAGGACAGAGGCCAATCCCCAGGTGAGCGCAAAGACGACGAGCACCCCCATGGCCCCAGCCAGCACCGTCGCCAGACGCTCATCGGGAATGCCAGGGAAGACATAGTCGGGGATGAGCTGGTAAACGGGCTCCAGCGCACGCTCGATAAAGCCGTGGTTCTCAGCGACGCGCTCCAGCCCGTCCGGGTCAGGCGAGGCGAGCGGCGAGAGCAGGACGAGGACGAGCGCGATACCCAGGCCGGCGAGCCACCAGCGAGCTCTCAACTCACCACCTCCCGGTTTGCCAGGCGCACGAGGTCCGGCCTCGCCGCCGAGAGGAAGACCAGCACGCCCACGGTGATGAGCCCCTCACCGATGCCGATCAGGGCGTGCACGCCACCCATCGCCGGCACGACTACGTGCCAGGCCGCTGCTCCCGAGAGCGCCAGCTCCGCAGCCGCAAGGAGGGAGGCCACGACCACCGAGAGCCACCCCGCCGCAAAGCCCGCCACGTACAGGCCGGGCCGCCCGTACCCGAGCAGGCGCGAGAGCCCCCGGTAGGCAACATGGCCTACCAGCACTCCCACGACGGCCATGTTGAGCACGTTCGCGCCCAGGGCCAGGAGGCCCCCATCCTGAAAGAGCAGGGCCTGCACCGCCAGGACGCTGGTCATGACTAGCATCCCCGCCCAAGGCCCGAGGAGGATGGCGGCCAGGGCCCCGCCCAGCAGGTGCCCGGAGGTGCCGGCGACGACGTGAAAGTTGAGCATCTGCGCGGCAAAGATAAAGGCCGCGCTCACGCCCATCAGAGGTACCTGTCGGTCGCTTAGCTCGGCGCCCGTGCGCCGCGCCGCATAGGCGACCGAGGCGCCCGAGGCAGCGTAGGTCGCCGCCGCCGTCGCCACGTTGAGGAATCCATCGGGAATATGCATGATACCCTTTCCCCCTTGGGCTGCCCCCGGGCGGCAAGGCTGCGGATGGCAGCCCGACAATGAGCTACACCACGGCCCGGTGCGGGCCGAGCCGCACGCAGCGCTGTGTTCCAGATGGCGTTCAACGGGCCTGCATGCGAGAACCCCTCCCCGTTCCCCTCCCCC
>JAIMBM010000049.1 GCA_023511475.1 Anaerolineae bacterium | reverse complement strand
CTATAATGGTGGCAGAGAAGGCACGACACCCGCCTTGTCCTGCGGCTGTCGAGCGCACGCGAGCATGGCCGGCGGAAGGCGCTGCCAGCTGCACGAAGGGCAGAGCGCGGGCGACCCCGCGGAGGTCCGGCGCCTGCTCGGGGCCGGAGCCTCTGGCGCCATCAAACGGAACCGGAGGAAAAGATGCAATACAGACGTCTTGGCAGGCTGGACTTTCAGGTCTCCGCCCTCGGCTTTGGGGCAATGCGGCTGCCGACGGCCGACGGCAAGATCGACGAGGCCGAGGCGACGCGGATGATCCACTATGCCATCGATCGCGGCGTCAACTATCTCGACACCGCCTACCCCTACCACGAGGGACAGAGCGAGGCGTTCCTCGGGCGCGCGCTCAAAGCCGGATACCGCGATCGCGTGATGCTGGCGACCAAGTTGCCAAGCTGGGAGATTCAGACGGCCGCAGATTTCGACAGGTTCCTCAACGAGCAACTCAGCCGACTGCAGGTCGATTATGTCGATTTCTACCTGCTCCACTCTCTGAACAAGGACTGGTGGGCCAAGCTGCGAGACCTGGGGGTGCGCGAGTGGGCGGAGAAGGCCATGGCTCAGGGCCGCTTCCGTCACCTCGGGTTCTCTTTCCACGACGACTATGAGACCTTCCGGCAGATCGTCGATGAGTACGACTGGACGCTGTGCCAGATACAGTACAATCTGATCGATGTGGACAACCAGGCCGGAACCCGTGGCCTGCAGTATGCAGCATCGAAGGGGCTTGCCGTCGTGATCATGGAGCCGCTCCTCGGGGGCAAGTTGGTCGCGCCGCCACCCCCCGTCCAGGCCATCTGGGATAGCGCCCCAACCCGGCGCTCCCCTGTCGCATGGGCACTGCACTGGCTGTGGAACCAGCCCGAGGTCTCCGTCGTGCTGAGCGGCATGAACACGATGGCGCAGCTGGAGGAGAATCTGTCCCTCGCCGATGCTTCTGGCATCGGCCTGCTCACCGCGGAGGAGCTCAGGCTCTACGATCAGGTGCGCGCCCGATACCGGGATCTGATCGCCATCCCCTGCACCGGATGCCGCTACTGCATGCCCTGCGCGCAGGGCGTCGACATTCCGGCCAACCTCGCGGTCTACAACGAGGGCCTTATGTACGGCACGCCCGAGGCAGCACGCGAGCAGTACAGCTGGTTCGAGTACGCGTACAGGGTGCAGGGCATCTATGACCACGACATCCGTGCGGCGATGTGCATCCAGTGCGGCGAGTGCGAGGCGAAATGCCCACAGTCGATCCCCATCAGCCAGTGGATGCCGGTGATCCATAGCGCGCTGGGGGAGAACGGCCCCTACGTCACCGAGCTAGAGGCCACTGCCCGGCAGAGGTGAGCCGTCTGCCTCCCCGGCGTCGCCCTCGGGTCGGCGAGCGCCGCGGCCACGCAGGGATGCCTGGAGAGCTTTGGCTCCTTTGTCGGGGAGGCGAGGTGACACTGGTCAGGAGCCGCACTGTGGGGAGCCGCCCGATGCCTCCGCCAAGCAGGCGCGTGCCGCCTGCGAGAGAGAACTGATTGCAGATCGGGGGTCTCGGGCAGCCGGCTGCGCCGTGCCGCGCCCGACCGCCCGAGACCCCCGATCTAGACGTTACCGTTCGTGAGTCCACCGTGCAGGTCCACCTGATCGAGCAGGCACATCAGCCCGTCTCACAGATTCTGCCCGCGACCAGCACCGTCGCGACCGGATTCGTCCCGAACCGATAGGCCAGCTCCCGGTAGTCCTCAGCATCCAGGATCAGCAGGTCGGCGGACTTGCCGGCAGCCAGGCTGCCGACCTCATGGGCGCGATTCAGGCAGTAGGCCGCATTGAGGGTGGCTGCGACTATCGCCTCTGCAGGCGTGAGCCCCAGGGCCCGACAGGCCAGGGCGATGATGAACGGCATCGACTCGTTGGGCGCCGTGCCCGGGTTGCAGTCGGTCGCCAGGGCCACGATCGCCCCGGCATCCACCCAGGAGCGCCCGTCGGCATAGCGCTTCTTCCCCAGGCCAAAGACCGTGCCGGGCAGCAGCACCGCGCCCACCCCAGAGGCGGCGAGGAGGGCACGATCCTCTTCCGTTGTGGCCATCAGGTGATCGGCCGAGGCCGCCCCCAGCTCCACCGCCAGCCGCGTTGCCCCCAGCGACGCGAACTCGTCGGCGTGCACCCGCAGCCCCAGCCCGAGTTCCCGTGCCCGCCTCAAGATGCGCTCCGTCTGAGCCAGGGTAAAGGCCCCCTCGTCACAGAAGACGTCGCAATACTCGGCCAGGCCCCGCACCTGCGGGAGCATCTCCTCGACCAGGTCGACGTAGGCCTCCGCCCGGCCTTGGAACTCGGGCGGCACGGCATGGGCGCCGAGAAAGGTCGGCACCAGGCGCACCGGTTGCGAGTCGGCCAGGGTCCGGATCAGGCGCAGGAGGCGCAGCTCATTCTCAGAGTCCAGCCCGTATCCCGTCTTGACCTCGGCGGTAGTTGTGCCATGGGCGAGCATGCGCCGCAGGCGCCGCTGCGTCTGTGACAGGATCTCGTCATCGCCTGCAGCGCGGGTTGCCCGGACGGTGCAGCGGATGCCACCGCCGGCCGACATGATCTCCATGTAGGTAGCACCTCTCAGCCGCAGCTCGAACTCGTCAATCCGGTCCCCAGCATAGATGACGTGCGTGTGGGGATCCACAAAGGCCGGCATGACGACTCTGCCGCCAGCATCCAACTCGTCATCGGCCTCATATTGCGTGCGCACGGCATCCTCCGGCCCTGCTGACAGGATTCGGCCGCCTGCGATGGCCACCGCCCCACGCGGCACGATCCCGAGGTCGGACATCGCCGGCCCGCGCCGCGGCGCGGGCCGCGCCAGAGTGAGGAGCTGCCCGGCGTTGGTCACCATGAGGTCGGCTCTGCATGCCATATCTGCCCCCCTTGCGCCACCGTGGTGCGCTTGCCTGAGCCCTCGCCCTGCTCGCCCGCCCCCGCTCCCTCCCGCGCTACCCGAGCGGCGGCTGCCACAGGGCTCCAAGCCACGAGCTCAGCCACAAGAAGCGGTCGGTCACCAGAAGCACGCCCATCACGATCAACAGCGTGCCGCCCACGATCTCGATCACGCCGAGATAGCGGTTGAGCCGGCGCAGATAGGCCGAGGCCGCCTCCAGCGCCACCCCCGTCAGAAGGAAGGGTACACCCAGACCAAGGGAGTAGGCCGCCAACAGGAAGGCCCCGCGGCCGACGGTGCCAGCGCTGCCGGCGAGGATCAGGATCGCCATCAGGTATGGCCCGACGCAGGGCGTCCAGCCGGCGGCAAAGATCATGCCCACGACGGCCGACGTGAGGAGGCCTTTGCGCTCCAGCCGCGAACCCTCGAGGCGCAGCTCACGCTCGAGGAGCGGGATGCGGAGCAGTCCGCTCAGATGCACGCCCAGCACGATCAGCACCAGTCCTCCCGCCCGCGCGAGCCACGGCGTTGCCCGGTCGAGGCCGCCCACCACCCTCGCCAGCAGGCTCAGAGGGCCGGTCGGGCTTGCGGCCAGCATGCCAGCCAGGCCGGCGAGGGAGCCCAGCAGCACAAACACAACGCTGAAGCCGAGGACGAACGCCGCAGCGTGGCCGGCCGCGCGCCGCCCCGCAGGCATCTGCCCGGCCACCGCCGCTCCGCTGAGATAGCCGATGTACACCGGCACAAGGGGCAGCACACAGGGCGAGAGGAACGACAAAAGCCCCGCCAGGAACGCCAGACCCGCAGTCAGGTTATCGGTCGCCAACGCCTGCACCCTCCAGACTTCCAGCGGCGAGGCAGGCCGCCTCGCCCATGCCACGCTCCAGGAGCGGATAGACAAGCCAGACAACCGCCAGGGCAAAGAGCAGCCCGGTGAGGGTTCTTCTTTCCCAGTTGCTCTCGGCAATCCCAGCGAACTGCGCCAGTCCGTCGACCGCCATCGGCACGGACAGGATCAGGGCAATCTGCCAGCGCAGGGGCCTGAGTCGACGTCGGAGCAGGCCAAAGAGGAGCCCGCCAATCAGCCAGCCGGCATAGATGGCAACATCCCGCTCGCACATCGCCATCTTGTACCCGAGCTCCCGATTTCCGACGTAGCGCAGCGGCGTCACATCGCCAAGCGCAGCGTTCAGCTCGTCAAGGCTATACACGTGCTGCGGCCCGCCGATGAAGAACGATCGCTCCGGAAGCTGGTGACAGAGCGGGCTGTAGGCGCGGTAGAGGAGGTTGCCGGCCCGCGCGTGCCCGCGCAGCATCAGCAGCGGCGCAAGCAGTGTACCGGCGAGAATCACGGCCATGCCCATATTGACCAGAGCCAGCCAATGGCGCGTCACCGACACGATCAGACGGTTGACGAGGCGAACCAGCCGCTCCACATCCCGACTCACTGTGACCCTACCTTCCCGGATATCCTCGCCGTTCCTCGCCATCCGCCGACAGGCGCTTGCGCAGTTCGCGGATCTCGCGCCGCAGCTTTGCCTGTTCCCTCCCCAACCAGGCAAGGTAACCGAACAGGGCCGCCCAGACCAGCGCATACGCTGCCACCAATGGCCAGGAACCCGACATCAGAGCACGCTCCTCCGCAGAGATTCTACCTCATCGCGCAGCTCACTCAAGCGGACCCGAGCCACGAGGAGCGACACGAACAGGAAAGCAAATGCCACCAGCGAGACGAGCAGCGCCACCAGCATGCGCGATTCCATATGGACGCCCTGCTCGTCGAACACCGCCGGATGGATCGTCCGCCACCATCGAATGGACATGACCACGATCGGGACGTCGGCAAAACCGATGATCCCTACCACCGCGGCATAGCGGGCACGGCGCGCCTCATCCTCAACGCTCCGCCTGATCAGCAGATAGCCCGCGTAGATCAGCCATAGGACCAGCATCGTCGTAAGGCGAGGGTCCCACGTCCACCAGGTGTTCCAGGCGGCATGGGCCCACAGCATACCGGTCAGCAGCACGAGGGCTGCCAGAAGCTCGCCAATCTCTGCAGCCGCGCAGGCGACCGCGTCCCACACCGGGTGGCCGGCCGCCAGGTACGCCACACTCGCCCCAAAGGTCACGCCAAAGGCGACAAAGGCCATAGCTGCGGCCGGCACATGGAAGTAGAAGATACGCTGCACCGGGCCCATCACGCGCTCTGTGGGCGCATGGACGAGCGCCGCGACGATCGCCAGCTCCATCGCCAGGGCCGAAAGCCCTATGAGCGCCTCAGGCTTGCGATCGCGGCACGTCATCCGCTACCCCTCCGTCACCCAGGCGTAGAGCAGACAGGCCGCAGCTCCCAGGACAAGATCGAAGACGGCCATGAGCCGCAACCACGTTGCCACGGCTGACAGGCTCTGACCACTGGCCATACCGGCCGTCGCCCTCACCGCTCCGATCACCAACGGCACCACAGTCGGCAGAAGCAGGACAGGCAGAAGGGCTTCCCGCCCCCGCATGTGCGCCACCATTGTCGACAGCAGCGTCCCAACCCCGCTGAGGCCGGCCGCCCCCAGCAGAAGGACGACCAGGAGGCCCGGCCGCAGCAGGTTGACCCCGAAGAATGCGCTGAACAGTGGGAGCAGCACGAGCCCGACGCCGAGCATCGAGAGCGCGTTGGCCGCCACCTTGGCGAGGTAGACGCAGCTTGCGTCCACCGGCGCCAGCATCAGGCCCTCGAGGCAGCCATCCTCCTCCTCCCGTGCCATCGAGCGGCCCAATCCAAGGACCCCCGCAAAGGCGAGGGCGACCCACAGCGCGCCCGGCGCGACCTCTCCTGCACCGCCAGCCCTCAGCTCAAAGGCGAGGCCCAGGATCGCCCCCACAATGGCGCCGAACAGAAGCATCACCAGGAACGACTCCCTCGTACGCCACTCCAGAGCCAGGTCCTTGCCGACGAGAACCCACGCCTTGCGCCAGACGTCCGTGCTCATACGTCCGCCAATGCCCCGGCATACAGGCGGCGCAGGGCTACCGGCGACACCTCCCGCGCCCACATCTCCGCCAGCATCCGGCCTCCACTGAGGATACCCAGGCGGTCCGCAACCCGCAAACCCCGGTCGAGCTCATGCGTCGTCAGGAGCACCGCACATCCCCCACGCGCCGCACGCTCGATCGTCCGGCTCACATAGTGCGCTGCCCGGCAGTCCAGTCCGCTGTAGGGCTCATCGAGAAGCAGAACGTGCGGCCTGTGCAGCACCGCCCTCGCGACGGAGAGGCACTGGCGCATCCCGCGCGAGAGCGTTCGCACAGGGTCGCCCGCGCGACGCCCCAGCCCGATCCCGTCAAGAGCCTCACGGACCCGCTTCCGGGCATCATCCAGGTCGTACAGCCGTGCGTACAGGAGCAGGTTTTCCTCCGCTGTCAGGTCACCGTAGAGCAGGCTCTGGTGCAGCACGGCCCCGATCAGCCGGCGCGCCTCGACCGGGCGCCTGCGGGCGTCTACCCCGGCGATCCTCACGTGGCCCGCGGAGGGCTGCTCCAGCATCGCCAGGATGCGGATAAGGGTCGTCTTCCCGGCGCCATTCGGGCCCAACAGCACGTAGACCTGGCCTCTAGCCAGCCTGAGGTCGACGCCGGACAGCGCCACGACTCGTCCGAACCGCTTTTCGAGGCCGATCGCCTCCACTGCGGGCCCCAGAGGCGCCCCTGCCGTGTTGTTCATGGCGTTCCCCGCCCCGGGAGCTCTGCAACAGCACGAGCAGCCGCTCCACGAGCTCCCTCCGCCTTGTGTGATACCTCGTTTCCTCCAGTCCCCCGGCATCATAGCGCTCGTCCAGATCAGCGATGGACCCCACCACGCGGCGGGCCTCCTTCGCCATGGCCACGGACATCCGTGCCGCCGCAGGGCATAGGGGTTCTTCCTTTGTCCGCTGCAGGTGATGGGCCACCGCCAGCGCCAGGAGCGCCCAGGCCCCCAGGGGCAGCAGTCCCCACGTCCAGGGCGCCAGCTCAGCCCGGGCCGGCACCTCCTGCAGCCTCGAGGCGTCCCTCTCCACCGACGCGGGCTGCCTCAGCCCTCTGAACCGAAGCACCACATCAGTATCCCCAGGCAGCGAGCGGCCACGCAGGTGCTCATATGTCGCGCCGGACGTCTCCCGTGTTCCGAGGCGCTCCAGCACCGGGGCATCGACGTCAGCACCGGGCGCGGCCACCAGCACGTCGAGGGCATCCGTCGGATAGAGGACCGGCTTGAGCAGGCTGAACGTCGGCCCGTCGCAGGCAAGGGCGTATGAGACCACATACTCGTGCTGGCCCGGCACTACGGGGCGCGTGTCGGCCAGCCCGTCGCCGGTGCGAACCATCGCGGAGGCAGCCTGCGGCGTCGTCACCGAGACATCGGTCGCGCCCGCTGGCAACAGCACCCGCGCAGTCGCACGCTTGCCGGGCACAACCTCTTCGCTCCCAACGTACGTGCGGTCCCCATCATTGACCAGGACGATCATCTCGGTCACTTCCAGCTGGCCGACGCCCATCTCGATGATCAGATGGCTCCGCTCGACCCGCAGCGCAGAATCGTCGGAGGTCGTCTCATACACCAGGATATCGCCGTTGAAATCCGTCCCTACGGAGAGGTCCAACAGGACGCTCCCATACTCGACCCCGAGGTACTCCACCCTCGCAACTGCCGTCCAGCCTCCGCCCACTGGCACATTGCTGAAGCGAAAGATCCCGCGCCCGTCGGTGACCGTCTCCAGCGTATCCCTGAGCGCGTTGCCCGAGTAGAGGAAGAGGCGCACCGGCAGCCCCTCGAGCACGGCGTTGGACCCCGCTGTGCTGTTGATCACCTGTCCCTGCACCACACCATTCTCTGCTCTCACGGGCAGTGGCAGGGCGAGCAGGGCCGCAAAGGCAACGAGCGCGATCCTCTGTTTCACGGCCTCTGACCTCCCACTATGGCAGCACCACACCGCGTGCAGAATCGGTCGCCCGGGCGGTAGCGCGCGCCACAGTGCGCGCAGATCGCCGGGTGAGGGTGCCCGCAGCGGGCGCAGTAGTTGTCGCCGGGGCGGAACGGCTTTCCGCAGACCTGACAGGTCACACGCCTGCTGACACGCGCCCGCCTGCGCTCATCGCGCACGGCAGCTACCCACGCCTCGATCTCGGCCTCGAGCTCGCTACGGGAGGTGCAGGCCGCGGGGACCCCCGCGCCCGCCCGACCGAGGAGCCGCTCCAGAGCCCACTCGGCTTCGCTCTCAAAGACGACCCCATCGACCTCGAGCCCTTCCGGCTCGATAGACGTTGGGGGCGGCGCCTCTTTCGCCTCCCGCCGGATGAGGGGAGAGGCGACGTAGCCCACCACCGCGACGGCAAGCAGCACTGCGATCGCGCTCATGCGTGCCTCCTCAGGTGCCCGACGGCTGCCCACACCGCAGCGAGGCCTCCCGGCCACAGAATGAGGGCAGTGCCCGGCACGATAGCAGCGCCGCCGATCCAGAGCCACACCATGAGGGGATTCAGCCGCAGCCGGAAGGTCGCGATGCTTGTGTCCTCGGCGATGCCGGTGATGGCCACATACAGGTCCTCGCGCACCGTGCTGCACACAGCGACCTCGGCGACATAGCCGCGCACGCTGTGATGGTAGTTGTACTCCGGTCGGAGCGTCGCGACGCGTCTGTCGCCGCTGTAGACGCCCAGGGTGGCCGCGTGTCGCTCCTGCGCCGGAAGCATCTCTGACGAGAGCGCCTCGAAGCGGACCTCGTAGCGCCCGATGCTCGCCGATTGCCCGCGCTGCAGCGTCGCCTCGCGCTCGGTCCCATAGAGCCCCTGCCCGGTGATGCTCGCCGCGACGATAACCGCTCCCATGTGCACGAGCAGCATGCCGTACCGGCGGCGGTTCGTGCGCAGGTGCCCGGCCTCCACCGCCCACGGCGCCAGGTTGCGCAGCCTCTGCCAGGCACAGATGGCTCTCAGCAGCTCCTGCGCATTGCCCGCGCCGGCAAAGGCGATCACGGTGAAAGCCAGCGCCCTCCGGGCGTCACAGGCACGCAGCCCCAACAGGATGAGCCACGTCGCAACGGCGGCTCCCAGCGGCACGAGCGCCAGGCGCAGCGACTCGGCATCGGTCCGCCGCCACCCCAGCAGTGGCCCGACGCCCATCAGGAGCAGCCCTGCAAGCGCCAGGGGCCAGGTCACGCGCTCAAAGAAGGCGCCCCCAAGAGCGATTCGCACGCGCCACAGGGCCTGCGTCAACACCGGGAAGAGTGTGCCAACCAGGATCGCCAGCGCCAGGCCGACCAGCAGCAGGTTGCCGACCAGAATGACCCCCTCGCGGGAAAGCGCCTGCTGCAGCACCTCGCTCCGGAGCCGCCTGCGCCGCCACAGCAGGAGCCAGCTGCAGGCCACGACCAGCGCGGCAGCGTAGCCATAGAAAAGGTGCCCGGCCTTCGAAGGTGCGAAGGTGTGGAGCGATCCGCCGACGAGGTCGCCTCGCGCCATCGCGGTCGCCACGATGCAGAGCACGAAAGTGCCGATGGCCAGCGCCAGGGCAGACAGCCTGAAGACTCCGCGCCTCTCCCAGGCTGCCATAGCGTGCAGCAGAGCCGTACCCATGAGCCAGGGGACCAGCGAGGCGTTCTCCACCGGGTCCCACGCCCAGAAGCCGCCCCAGCCCAACTCAACGTAGGCCCAGCGGGCCCCCATCAGGATACCAAGGCCGAGGGCTGCCCATGCCACCAGGCTCCAGCGCCGGACGCTCCTCAGCCACTGCCCTTCGAAGCGGCCGCTCACCAGGGCCCCGAACGCGTAGGAAAACGGCACGGCGTAGGCGGCATAGCCCGCAAGGAGCGCCGGCGGATGGCAGATCATGGCAGGGTTTTGCAGGAGGGGATTCAGTCCGCTACCATCCGCGGCCCGCGCAGGGAGAAGCACGAAGGGCGCGCTCACCGTGCAGAGGACCAGAGCGAAAAAGCCCTGCGTGAGACTGAGCGCCGCGAGGGCGTACGCCTCGACCTCCTTCGCCCGGGTCGAACGGCCGCGGCCCACGAGCAGCGCGCACAGTGATAGAAGCCACAGCCAGACGAGCAACGAGCCCTCTGCCCCGGCCCACAGGGCCGAGGCCGCATAGAGGTTGCTGAGGGAGGAGCTCACGTGCTCATAGACGTAGAGCACCTGATAGTCGCGGCGCAGCAGCAGCCCGAGCAACGCCGCGACCGCCACGCTCACAAGTACAAAGGTCGCCTGCGAGGCACGACGGGCACTCTGCAAGAGCCCAGGCCGGCCCAGTCGCACGCCGAGAACGGCCGCTGTCGCCGCGTACACGGCCAAGGCAAGGGCCAGCAGCAGGGCTGCCCGGCCGACTTCGATCATCGCCTGTCTGCCCCGGCCTCGCGGGCGGACCCGCCGGACTCATATCGCGATGGGCACTTGAGGAGCACCGTCTGCGCCTCAAAGACGCTATCGAGTCGCAGCTTGCCCTCCACAATCACCTGGGCGCCATCCCGAAGCAATCCCGGTCGGGCGCCCATGTACTCAACTCGCAGAGTATGGCTGCCATCTCTGAGCTCAAAGGTCAGCCAGGGGCGGGCCGGATCATACACCACGGAACTGCCATCGAGCGTACCCTGCACCCGCAGGGGCTGCCCGCAGGCGGCCTTCCCCCGTGCGGCAAGCTCGGGGATGGTGAGTGCGTACACCATCGCTCCATGCATGCTGGAGGCGATGACGTACGCCGTCGCCGCCACGACGACCAGCGACGCGACGAGAACCTTCCAGGATGCCCGGTTCGGGCGCCCATCGTCGCCGACGTCGGTCACCCGCCTCACTTGCCCCCACGAGCGCCTGTGTGGCGCGCAGCAGCCATCCCCGCGCCTCCGGAAGCGGCCGTGTCGGCCGCGTGCTCGCTTCCCCGAGGCCACTCCCGGCCGGCTCTGGACAGGTCACTCCAGGAGCGGTTCGACCAGCCTCCGGACGGCCGAGCCAGGCAGCGGCCCACCGACAATCACCTGCTGGATCACGCCATCGCCGTCGATCACGAACGTGGTCGGAAAGCCCCGCACACCATACTGGCGGAGGACCCCGCGCTCCTCGTCCACGAGGACCGGGAAGGTCAGACCAAACTCCTCCACAAAACTCTGCACGCGGTCTCTCCCCTCGCCCCCGTTCACTGCCACGACGACAAAGCCCCGACCGCTCAACTCCTCATAGACTGCCTGCATATCGGGCATCTCGGCCCTGCAGGGGCCACACCAGGTCGCCCAAAAGTTCAGGAGCACCACGCGCCCCCGGTAATCCCGCAGACTCTTTTCCCCACCTTCCAGTGCAGGGAGTGAGAAATCTGGCGCGACTTCGCCCTTCTGCGTCCCCACCCTGGCATCGGGCGCGCACCCCGCCAGCGAGGCGACCACGACCAGCGCAAGAAGGCCGCCTCGCAGCCAGCGCGCCAGTGAGGCGGGCATCGCTCTCACTCGCCCCGGCCCTGATGCATTCTCCTGCATTGCCTCCACCGTCCTTCCTGGTGCGGAGCACGGGTGCTCCTGAAGCCGCGCCACTCAGGTCACGACCGTCAGCAGCCACACTCCGAGGACCACGAACACAATCGCTGTCAGCAGCTTGATCCGCGCGGTGTGCTTCTGCATTAGGAC
>JAIMBM010000488.1 GCA_023511475.1 Anaerolineae bacterium | reverse complement strand
CGAGCAAAGGCTGCGCCTATGGGGGCCGGTGTTGGCTGCCCTCCAGGGCGACGGGCTACAGGGGAGCGCAACGTCGGGCTTCCGCAAGCCTGTGAGAAGGCGGCTTGCGGCTTAACCTGTGGGAATGATCAGCTCCTGCCCGGCGTAGATGTCGGTCGTCTCCAGGGCGTTGGCGGCCATGAGGGCCTCAACGGTGGTGCCGTAGCGCTCGGCGATGGCGGAGAGGGTGTCCCCGGCGGCTACGACGTAGAGGAGGGGCTCCGCCCCGGAAGCGGCTGCCAACTCGCGCGCGGCCTGCTGCAGGTAGGTCAGCGCCTCGGGCCCGTCCGGCCTGACCTCCAAAGCGAGGTTGAGCTGGGCGATCGCCTCGGTAGGATTGCCCGACTGCAGCAGATGGTAGCCATAGTTGACATGTGCCGCGTAAAGCTTGTCCCACATCTCGGCAGCCCGCGGCGTTGCGGCCAGGATCTCCTCGATCAGGGCAATGGCCCGCGGCCAATCCCCCGCTGCCCAGGCGGCATCGAGGGCGCTGAGGTCAGCAGCTGTCGCTCCGCCGGCCGGTGAGGGCGCTGCGAGGGCGTTTCCCGTCGGCAAGAGTCCGCCCTCGGCATAGGGGGAGGCATACACGGTGACGTCCATCGTCAGCGTGTGGCCCTGCTTGCCCTCGACAATGCTCAGGTTGCCAATGAGCAGGCCGTAAGGGGAGATGGCACCGACCCGCGAGACGAAATCCTCCAGCCCCACCAGAGGGCCCGTCGCCTGTACGCGGAAGGTACGGAGGTCATACGCCTCCCGCCCCGTTTCCTTGCGAGCCGGTTGGCCTTGTAGCGCCGTCAGGGCGACGCCGCTCTCGGTGGCACATCGCTGGAGGCGCGCCACCACGTCCGCCGCCTCGGCCTCTGGGAGGAGGATGCCAGCTGCGTCTCTGAGCCTGGACTCAGCGCTCGCGACCTGCTTTCTCAGCATCTCCGGCGACTGGGCCTGAGCCCCCCGGGCCTCACTGAGCGCGTGCCGGGCCGATTCCAGCTCTTCGGTGAGCGCGTGCCATGTGCGGACCGCCGGCACTATGCGGGCGCTTGCAAACAAGGCGTACCCTATCAGGCCGAGGCAGAGCATGCCCACAATGCACGCCGAGTACAGGCGCTCGGGAGCAAGAAGCTGTGCCTTCCCGCGGCCGAGGGGCTGGCGCATGGCTACTGCCTCACCACGAGGATGATGACGAACTCGACGGCCCCTGCCGTCTGCAAGTATTCCGATGAGGCCGGGGCCAGCGCGCCGGGGTGTGAACGCGAGGAGCACGAGCGCGCTCCGTCCGCTGCTTGCGCGGAGGCGACCAGATATCCCGGGCCTATGGCGGCGGGTGGCGCTTCCCTTCCCTCCCCATCCGGCCCGGACGGCGCGGTCGGGCCCACCGGTGCGGCTGCTGCGGATGGCGCCGAAATCTCCTCCACCAGGAGCTGATACATCTTGTCCGGGCCGTACTGCCCCCGGTTTCGTACGGTGATGAGGACCGTCACCGGTTGCGACCCAAAGACCTGGAAGACCACCTCCGAGCTCGGATCCCCGGGTTGTCGGTCATCTCCCGTGTACACGGCCGCACCGACCTGTACCTCCAGCAGCGTATCGACGCCGGGGCTGAGGCCCGAGGTCGAGACCCGGTAGGACCTGGCCGCGCCGGCGACGAAGGCAGCGAGGTCAATGTCTCCGGCAGGGTAAAAGCTGTGGGCCTGCGGCTGACCGACGGCGATGGGCTTGGGCACGGTGTCGTCCGGCTCGTAGGCGTCCCTCAAGTCAGGCGTTGGCGTCAGGGTTGGGGAGGGGGTCGCCGTGCGAGTCGCGGTCGGCGTAGGCGCCTGCGTCGGGGTTATCGGCGTCGGCGCTGGGGTGATCTCCTCGTAGGCCACCTTGTAGGTCATGTCCGGCCCATAGTCGCCGCGGTTGCTGATCCGCACGATCACCTGTACGTCCGTGTCCGCGGGGACCTGGAAGGCCACCTCGGACCTGAGGGTGCGGGGTGCCACGTCGTCGTTGGTATAGGTCTGGTCCGCGACCCGTACGGTGAGGAATGTGTCCACACCCGGGGCGAGGTCGGTCGTGAAGACACGGTAGTGGCGCCCGGCCTTGGCCAGAAAGCGCACATTGTCTACGTCCGACGCCGGGAAAAAGCTGTGCACCTGCGGCTGCCCGGCATAGATGCTCTTTGGCTCCCAATCATCCGGCTCGTACTCGTCGCCGGGGCCGGCGGTTGCCGTGGGCGTCGACGTCTCCGTTGGCGACGGGCCGGAGGCGCCCGTCGGCGTCACGAAGGGGCTGGCCAGCGCCCGGAGGGACTGCACCGCTACTCGCTCGAAGAGACCGGAGGCTTCGAGGTCGCTGGCGTAGCGTGCTACCGCAGGAGCGTCGCTGGCCCGGCCCTTGAGGGTGATCTCCCGCCCCTTCTGGGTCACGCTCTGAAGCACGATCCGCGCCGGGTCACGCCCCCCGATGGCAGCGACGACGGCAGGCCACCTGATGGAGGCCGACTCCAGCGTGGGCCTGAGCTGATCGAGCTGGCCCATCGAAGCCTCGAGGTGGGTGAGGGTCTGCTGGAGCGCCAAAGCCTCGGGCAGGGGTGTGCTGGCTGCCCCGATAGTGGCCCGCAGGGACTTCCGCTCATGATCGAGGTGTGCGACCTCCTCGCGGAGGGCGGCCGAGGTGAGGTAGAGCGGCAGGAAGGAGGTTGCCACGCCGATCGCCACCAGGCACAGGATGGCCGTGCGGATCGAGGGGCGCCGGCCGTGCGGAGACGCTCCCGCACCTGCGGGCACACTTGAGCTGACCGGGACGGGCCGGGGAAGGCCCCTGCCGGTCGTTCTTGGGGCGATGCTTTTGCCGGACCCGAGCGATCCGTTCGCCAGCCTCTGCCACACCGTGCCGGCCGGTCCGCCCGCGAGGAACCTGTTCACGCTTGCTCTCCAGCTGCAGCAGGTAAACATAGGGCGCCGCTGTAAGCTCCCGGGTGGCGGCGTAAAACAGAAACAATCCCGTTACCGGTATGTCCAAACCGTTATACCGCAGCAGCAGGCCGGCCAGACCGGACAGGCCCACCAGCGCCCCCCACCACTGCCCGGCCCGGGCAGCCCGGCGGGTGGCCCGGGCCACGCCCAGCCGGCGGGCCAGAAACGCCCGGTATACCCGTCCTCCATCCAGGGGCAGGGCCGGCAAAATGTTAAAGGCAGCGATCAGCAAATTGCACTGCAAAAAAAACGGCCCCAGCTCGTGGTGCCAGAAGCCGTAATTTTTCGCCGCCACCCCCAACATGGTCAGTGCCAGATTGCTGGCCGGACCGGCCGCCGCCACCAGCATTTCCCGCCCGGGCTCCCGCACCAGTTCACTGCCCATACGGGTAACCCCGCCAAAGGGCAGAAGTTCCACTTCGTTCGCCTGCAGGCCCAGCCGCCGGGCCATCAGGC
>JAIMBM010000487.1 GCA_023511475.1 Anaerolineae bacterium | reverse complement strand
GGCACGTTGTGCCCGCCTGGGGGCGGGGGGTCTCGCACGCAGGCGCGTTGAGCGCGATCCCAACGGCCTCCGCACGACACCGAGGGGTGCGCCTCGAAAAGGCCAAAGTCGAGCCCGGTGCAGAGGCGGCTGACAGCGCAGCCGGGCGCGAACTGGCCCCCAAACCTGAAGCGGGCCCCGCTATCGCGACGGACTTGACTCAGAATGCAGAATGTGGTAACAAGAAGGTTAGCACAACGTCTCAAGGTAGTAACGAAGGTCTCTGGCCCAGGCCCCCGACGAATCCGTGTAGGGCGCCACACGGTGCAGGCGGGCGGATGCGCTTCGTTCGCCTCTCGGTGAGGCCGGCTAGTGCACAGCGCCAGCGGAGGCGCGGGGACTGGGGAAATGAACACGGGGAACCGCCATCGTTTGAGTGCCGCGGTGCTGTTTGCGGCGGGTGCTGCACTGGTCGCCTTCGTGGCGCTTATGGCTGCCGGCACTGGCCGAGAGCCCACAACCTCAGCCATCGAGAGCCATAGAGGTACTGTTGACCTCCAGCGCGTGACCTCCCTCCGCCTGCCCTTTATCGCCAACGAGGGCCAGATCGCTGATCCCGCAGTCCGTTTCTATGCCCAGACCTTTGCCGGCGTCGTCTATGTGACGAGCGAGGGCGAGCTCGTCTACGCGCTGCCAAAGCGCGTCTCCAGGGAGCGCGATGGCGGAGATGCGGCATCGCCGGCGCGGAGCGCTGGGTGCGTCCTGCGGGAGCGCGTGGTTGGCGCCGGGCCTGTTTCTCCGAAGGGGGAGGCCAGCGTCGCAACCAGGGTCAGCTATCTGCGCGGAAACGATCCTGCGCGCTGGCGCACGGGTATTCCGGCCTACGAGGCGGTCAGCCTCGGCCAGGTCCTTCCGGGGGTGACGATGGCCGTCCGGGCCTGGGCCGGCAGTGTGGAGAAGACCATCACCATCTGGCCGGGTGGATCGATAGACGACGTTCGCCTGACACTGGACGGGGCGCTGGACCTGCTGGTGAATCGCTCCGGCGAGCTGGAGGTCAAGACGGCGCTCGGGGTAGTCCGCTTCAGCCGGCCGCTTGCGTATCAGGAGCGAGCCGGCCGGAGGGAGTACGTTGACGTTGCCTACCGTGTGTACGGGGGCGACTATGGGTTCGAGGTCGGATCGTACGATCCGACACTTCCATTGGTGATTGACCCGCTGCTCGCCTCCACCTACCTTGGCGGTGGCTCCTCTGACGTAGCCTATGCCCTCGACGTGGATGCACAGGGCAACATCTACCTCGCGGGCGCCACGTCCTCCATCACGTTCCCGACGACGATCGGGGTGTACTCCGCCACCTGGGCGGGCGAGGACGACGTATTCGTATCCAAGCTCGACGCCAACCTGGAGACTCTGCTCGCCTCAACTTTCATCGGCGGCACCGGCATTGATTGTGCAAAGGGGCTGGCCGTCGACGGGGAGGGACACGTATATGTGACAGGGCGGACCTCCTCGGTCGACTTTCCGACGACGGCTGCCTTCGGGGCATCGCCAACCGGTACGGACGATGCGTTCGTTCTCAAGCTGGACAACAGCCTCTCATCGCTCCTGGGTTCGGCTCTGCTGGTTGGGAGCGGCAATGACGAAGCGCAGGATGTATCGGTCTTTGGTGGGGAAGCGTATGTTGCCGGAGAGACGTCGTCCGATGACTTTCCGGCTACTGCGGGTGCCTACGCGCGGACGCGAAGGGGCGGCAGGGACGTCTTCATCTCCCGACTCAGCGGCGATCTGAGCACTCTGGTGGCGTCAACGTACGTAGGAGGTTCGTCTTCGGAATATGACGTGTCGCTGGCTCTGGACGCGAGTGGCAACGTCTTTGTGTCGGGCGATACGGGCTCGGGAGACTATCCGACGACCCCCGGAGCGTACGATACGAGTCACAATGGCGTCTACGACGTGTTCATATCCCGGCTGGACGGGAGCCTGGCGCAGCTACAGGCCTCGACCCTGCTCGGCGGGTCTGGCGCTGACTATGGAAAGGCGCTGGAGCTGTGGGGAGGATGGGTCTATGTGGCCGGGTACACCGCGTCGGCCAACTTTCCGGTATCCGGCGGGGCCTTCACCACGCATCGGGGCGCCATGGACCTCTTTGTGGCGCGGCTCGACGCAAGCCTGGGGCCGTTGGGGGCTGCTGGCACTTTCCTCGGTGGTTCCTCGTGGGATTATGGCATGGCTCTGGCCGTGGACAGAGACGCAGGTACCGTATACGTCGCTGGCTACTCCAGCTCGCCCGACTATCCGGTAACCGATGGCACCTACTGTGGCCAGGATGACATGGTCATCTCGCGCCTCAACCCAGCCCTGTCGACGCTCGAAGCCTCGGCCTTTCTGGGGGGAAGTGGCCTGGATACGGCGCTGGCGCTGAGGCTGGGGCCAGCCGGGGTGGTGTGTGTAGCTGGGGCAAGCGACTCACGGGACTTTGCGATGGCAGGTAAACCGTACGATCGGTTTGCGAACGGGCAGCAGGACGTGGTAGTCTCCATCGTGACTTCCGATCTGGAGATTGGGCCTACGGCCACGCCGTACACGCCGACGGCGACACGGACGGCGACGCCGAGCCTCACCCCGAGTCAGACGCCAACGGAATCGCCGACGCCCTCGATGACGCCGAGCCCGACCGAGACACTGACGCCGTCGGCGACGCCGACGCCGAGCGAAACGCCGACGGCGACGCTGACACCCTCAGCAACGCCGACACCGAGCGCGACGCCGACCGAGACGCCGACGCCCTCGGCTACGCCGACGGAGACGTCGACACCCTCGGCAACGCCGACTGAGACCCTCACGCCTTCCGCAACGCCGACCGAGACGCTCACGCCCTCGGCGACACCAACGGCGAGTGAGACGCCGACGGCAACGATGACGCCGACTCCGACGCGGCCGCCGCTGGTTGTGACCGGCCGGGTGGAGGACGCGAGCCAGCCCGGCGGTACGTACGCGGGAATTGCAGGAGCGACGGTGCGGGCTGTGCCCTGCGTGGCAGGCGACCCGCCGGTCGAGGTGCAGACGGGAAGCGACGGATCCTACACGCTCAGCATACCTGCGGTCTATACAGACACCTGCCAGTTCATCAGCCTGGAGGCGAGCGCACCGGGCTATGAGTCCGTGGAATGGCTCTTCGAGGTATCCAGCCTTGTGGAGTGGCCATTCTGCGACTTTATGCTCGCTCCGGACTCAGACCCACTGCCCACTCCAACGGCCACGCCATCGCCCACACCGACGGCCACGCCATCGCCCACACCGACCGCTACGCCGACACGGGTCTTGCGGCGCTGCTTTCTGCCATTGGTGCTCCGGTAGTATCGTTGGCGCGGCAGCCGGGGTGGTCATCTGGCTCTGGACTCGCTCTGCAATGAGCGTCTGCCTGGGACCCTGTCAGCTCCCCATTGGCGGCGCGCCCGGTCGCGGTGTATGAAG
>JAIMBM010000486.1 GCA_023511475.1 Anaerolineae bacterium | reverse complement strand
ATAGTCGTTGTCGGCAAACTCGTCTATGGCAACGTCGACGATCGCCTGCCTCTTCTCCTCTGGCAGGTTGAAGAACGTCTGCTTCGGCACGGCAGAAACCTTCCTTGTGGCGCTATGACCGGGCAGTCATATGACCGCCCGGTCATAATATGCACCAGAAGTCACGCTTTGTCAAGAGCTTTTCTGACTTGTCGCCGCCAGAGCAGGACTCGCGCAGCGGGTGAGGGCGGATAGCGCCAACCCCATAGTGGAATGAGTACCAACCCCGGGGCACAGAGGCTGCAGCGTGGCGGTGCGCTGCAGCCTCGTCTTGGCTCTGGCACAGATAACGATACCTCCTTGGGAGGGGGAGCGTCAGACTCCCACCCAAAGGAGGTATCGCCATGTCAGAGTGTACCACGTTTGCCGCTGCCTTGGCCAGGCAAATGGCCCAGCATGAAGGCCTCGTGCGCTGGGTGGTGCGCCAACAGCGTCTGCTAGGATTGCCGTTCGACGACGCCCTCCACGAAGGGCGCATTGGGCTCTGGCGGGCCCTCTTGCGCTATGACCCCTGCCGCGGCACCGCCTTCAGCACCTATGCCGTGCCCGCCATCGCCCACGCCGTCTGGGATGCCGTGGCCACCCAGCACCTCACCGCCATGCCCCTCGTCGACCATGCCCACGAAGCGGCCGACCCTGCCGATCTCGTCCACGCTCAAGCGGTGCGTGACGGTCTGCTGGCCTTGGTCCGCCGACTTCCCCCACATTTGCGCCTGGTCATCGTCGCCCACTACGGCCTCGACGGCTCCCTCCCGCTGACCTTCGCCGCCATCGGCCGCACTCTGGGCCTCACCCGTCAGCGCGTCCAGCAATTGCACCTGCAGGCCCTGCTCTGGCTGGCCCAGCCCGCCCACTCCTTGCCCCTGCGCCGCCTCCTTGAACGCCACGATAGGCTCGACTACCAAAAGACCCTCGCCCGCCAACGTCGCCTAGCGCGCGCTCGCCGTTGTGGCAGGAGGGCCGGACGATGAGCATAACTGTTAGCGCCAGGTCGATGGGCAAGAGCGAGCAGCCCGTGTCTAAGCCTGCAGAGCCACCGCTAACGGCCGTCGCCAAACGTGCCCAGCAGCCCCTGCTGGCCCAGATGTGGTCCCTGCCAGCCCTCTTGCCTAGACTACCCCTCGCCTTCCCCGTCCCTGCCGACCTACCACCCTCACCCAAGCAGCGCTACCGCTCGCAGTACCACTACCCCGGTCCCGAGGCACTCTCGGACCCCGCCCGGCTTGGCGCTTGCAGCGACTTCGAGATCGCCCTGCGCCTCATCGATTTCTCTCCCTTAGAGCGGCAGTTAGCCGCCATGTACCTCCCCAGCCAGAAGGGACAAGTGCCCTTCCATCCCGTCTCTATGTTCCTGGCGCTCTTGCTGCGCCGCGAGCGCAACCTCAGCTGGCAGGCTTTGGCGATGCTTCTGGCCGGCGAGCACGGGGCGGGCTGGCGCGCAGTGTTTGGCTTTACGCAAGGTCAGACCCCTTCCGCCTCGGGCTTGCGCTACTTCCTCCAGGCCCTTGGTCCCGAACTCTACGACGACCTCTGCGCCCGCTTTGTCAGCCTATTACAGAAGCACGCTCTCTTCCCCGAGCACAGCACCTACCCGGGCGATCCGCCCGAGCGCGGGGTCAGCGTCAGCCAGGACGGCCAACTCCACCCGGCCCGCAGCCGGCCCAGTTGCCAGATAGCCAGCGACGACTGCTACCGGCCCCTGGGCGAATCGCAGTCTGCGCTACAGACAGCCAGCGAGCCAGCTGAGACTAGGAGCCAGGGTTCACAGCCGACCGCCGCCGCCCGCCCTTGTCGGGCCCGCCACAAGGGTCTGCAGGGCTGCGCCTGCCACACGCCGGCCTGTCTTGAACAGTGCCGGCGGGCCAGCCGTCTGGACCCCGAGGCACGCTTCATCCACTACGAGGGCCACAACCGCAAGCACGGCGAAGGGCAAGCAAGCCAGAAGCAGGGCAAAGGCCTAGACATCTTCGGCTATCGTAGTGTCGCCGAGCGGGTGCTCGACGACCGCTTCGCCGTGGCCTGGACGGTGGGAAGCGAACTCTACCCGGCCAACACCGACGAGCGCAGCATCTTCCGGCAGAGGTTGGGGAAGGTCACGACCCGCCTGGGCGAAGTTAGAATCGGGGAATGGCTGGATGACTGCGGGGTGGGGTATGGCGAGTGTCTGGAGGCCCTGTGGCAGCAAGGCATCCTGCGTATGGTGGACATCCGTGCCGACAAGGGCGACGAGGACTTTGAGACCTGCCGGCGCCGCGGCTACGACGGACAGGGCCGGCCCCTCTGCCCCCACGGCTACCCTCTGCAATCCAATGGCTATGACTACGAGCGCAGACGTACGAAATACATCTGCGCCCAAGTCTGCCGGCGCAAGCCCTTGCGGGAGGGTGAAGCCGTGTGCCCGGTGGCGGGTTGCCCCTATCTGGAGCCGGAGGCGGGCCTGGGGCAGGTGGTCAACGTGGGCAAGACACTGCCCGATGGCTCGCTGCGTCTGGCACGGGAGATTCCCTACGGCTCGCATACCTGGAAGGCGCGCTACGGGCGGCGCAACCTCTCGGAGAGCCGCAACGCCCAGTTGGAGGCGATGGGGTTGAAGCGGCTGCGTTCCTATGGCTGGGAGCGCAATCGCAAGGAGGTGCAGTTGGCCGACTTCCTCATCAACCTGCGCACGCTAGGGCGATTGGTGAGAGAGGCCACCAACCTGACATTGGCTTGACGCCTGGGCGTCTGAGTGGCCCGAATGGCGTAAGAACCTGCCCCGAGTGTTGGGCGGCAGGAGCCTGCCCTGAGCGAAGCGAAGGGTAGGGGGTTCTCTGCGCCAAGGGCACGAAGGGGGTCTCGGCGCCCCCAGGTCAGGTGCCTGCCTTGAGCCTAGCGAAGGGTGTTGAGCGCCCATTGCCGGCCGAGCGGGCCGCACACCCAAGGCAAGACCAGCCTTTGCTTCCACCCGCTGCGCACTCCACCCCCCATCCGCTGCGCGATCGCTTGCCCTCACAACAGGCAGCGTAGCGAGGGAAAAAGCCGACCAACCCCCTACAATCCGCCTAACCGACACCGCCTCATTTGATACATCCCCAGCCAACACCTACCCGCTGCGCGAGTCCCGTCTTGCCGTGCGTGTTGACAGCCCAGCGGCGAAAGGCTATAATGGGCACAAGGGACCGATTCCCCTGCACCTTTAGTCTCCGATTCGACCGACCTTGCCCCGTCCTAACAGGTGGGACGTGACAAGCCATAGATGTGGTGGCATTCGGCGGAAGCGGTTCATATCCCGGTACACCTTAGAGACTCAGTCCGGCGGACTCTAGATACGACGAACGCCGAACTAAGCTTGGTGTTCGCGCCTTAGCCTTGCGGGGGGAGACCCCACGCCAAGTAATGAACCTGGAGAATTCCCATGGGTTCTTCGGGAACCGGACCTGCCC
>JAIMBM010000485.1 GCA_023511475.1 Anaerolineae bacterium | reverse complement strand
GGGGCAGTGTCGGCACAAGTGCGCCATACGACGCCTCCGGAGCGACAGAGGCGGTCACGAGGCGCGAGGCGCACGATGTGCGATCTCTTCCCCCGCTCCGCGGACGGCCTCCCCATTCATTCACACCAACAACAGGCCACCCGGCCCGAGGGCATGCGCCTTGCGGCCAAGGCTACCACGGCAGCTTGTATCGCAGCTCATCCGCCGGCTCTCCATAGGCCATGCGGATGCGGTTCAGATACATCAGGTCGGCGGGCTTCTGGTAGCCCCAGGGGTTGATGGTCAGGGCGGCCCGGTAGCCGTAGGCGGCGAGCTGGGCCGCCGCACGTCGGCTGAACCAGCCAAAGGGGTAGGCGAAGAACTCGACCTGTGCGCCGGTCTCCTCCTCAAGCCTCCGTTTCGCCAGGCCGAACTGCACCTCTGCCTCGGCCGGCGAGAGCGCATGGACCTTCACGTGCTGGTAGCCATGGGCGCCGATGGTGAACCCATCCTCCACCAGGTGCCGCAGTTGCTCCCAACTCAGCACGTTATAGTCCCCAATGTACGCCGGGCACACGAAAAAGGTCGCTGTCAGCCCGCGCTCTCGCAGAGCAGGAACCGCATTCTCGTACGCGCACGGGTTGCCATCGTCAAAGGTCAGCACCACCGGCCGTGGGGGCAGCGGCTCCCCCCTCTGCAGATAATCCACAGCCTCCCCCAGCGAGACGACGTGCGCCCCGAGCTCCTCCAGCAGGTTCAGATGGGCGACGAACTGCTGCGGGCTCACGGTCCACTCCAGCGTGTCCGCCGGCTCGGTGCCATCGAGAAGATCGATGTGATGGTACATCAGGATGGGGATGGGCGCGCCCATGCCCCCCTGACCGAACCTCAGAGCCAGCGGCCGCTCGAGGTCGCCGCCCTCGCGGCTGCGCGCGACCTCGAGCACGAACCGGTACTGTACCCCATCCTCACGGGGCACCGTCCGCACGAGGAGGTGCTCCGGCGCGAGCCACTCCACACGGCTCTCCAATGTCGGGGTAATCGACCAGACCACCGAGGAGGGATCGGTATCCATAGGCTGGTCGAACACGATGTGGATCGGTGCCGCCGACAGAAGGTCCATATCCCCGTCGATGGGGCAACTGCGCAGGACCTGCACGGGCCGGGGCGTCGGCGTGGGCGTCGCCGTGGGCATCGCCGTTGGTTCCTCCGGGGTCGTGGGCTCGGGTTGTCGCGTGACACCCGTGACCCCGGCCATGGCGGAGATCCGGGCCCCGATGGCGGTCGGCGAGGGACGGGGCGCCATCAGCAGCGGATGCTGCGAACGCGCGGGCGTCGGTGCGGGCTCGGCCAGGAGCGGACGGGCCAGAAGGGCACCGGCTATGACGTAAGCCATGATGAGAGCGAACAACGGTACGCGGCTGCCCGGGATCACGGGTGCGTACACTCCGCGCTGTGACGCGGCTCCCCTGGCAGGATGCAGCAGCGACTCGAGGGCCGACGGGGACGATGTGGACCGTATGGCGGCAGCCGGGCGATGGGAGCTGCCCGGGCGGACCTTTGAGGCAAGGGCATGATAGCACAGTTCCCTTGGGCTGGCAAACGCGGGTTACAGACTTCCGGTAACCTTCCCTCTCGGGAGCGCGCGACAGGCGAAGGGGGAATTGGCCCAGATTACACATCCCGCGTAAGGCCGACACGGCCGCGGGGCGACCAGGGGGCCCCAGCCGCCCCGCGCTCTGTGCTATCTCTGCAATCTACATGGCGCCGTTCGGTGTGCCGAGGTCGAACTCGTCGTGGACCAGCGACACGGCTTCGGCCATACGCTCCTCGTCCACACAGAAGGAGATGTTGTACTCCGAAGAGCCCTGCGCGATGGCGATGATGTTGATCCCGCCACGCGCGAGCGCGCCAAAAGCCTTGGCGGCGATCCCCGGGGTGCCGCGCATGCCCGCCCCAACCACCGCCACGATCGCCACGGGTGCCAGCGCCTCGACTCGCTCGATATCGCGACGCGCCAGCTCATGGCTCAGGTCGCTCCGGAGCGCCTGCACAGCCCGCTCCGTCGCCTCGCGGGGTATCACGAAGCAGATATTCTGCTCCGACGAGGACTGGGAGATCATCAGCACGTTCACACCCTCGCGCGCGACCGCCCCAAACACCTTGGCTGCCACGCCCGGCACACCGATCATGCCTCGTCCTTCCACAGTGACGAGGGTGAGGTCTCTGATCGCCGTTATAGCCTTGACGACATGCCGTGAGGGCCGCGGCTCCGCCACGATGAGGGTCCCGGGGTGGTCCGGCTCGAAGGTGTTCTTGATCCGCACCGGGATGCGCCGCTCGATGGCGGGCAGGATCGTCTTGGGGTGGAGCACCTTGGCGCCAAAGTACGATAGCTCCGCCGCTTCGATGTACGAGAGCTCCGGAAGGGTGCGGGCGTTGCTCACAAGGCGAGGGTCGGCCGTGAGCACGCCGTTGACGTCCGTCCAGATCCAGATCTCTTCGCTGTCCAGGCAGCTGCCGATGATGGCAGCGGAATAGTCCGAGCCGCCCCGGCCGAGGGTGGTGGGGATGCCCTCGGGGGTTGCGGCGATAAAGCCGGTGATGACGGGCACGACGCCGCGGTCGAGCAGGGGCAGCAGCCGCTCACGGCTGCGCCGACGCGTCTCTTCCCACAGTGGCTCGGCGGCTCCGAAACGGCCGTTGGTGATGATCAGGTCGCAGGCCTCGACCGGCTCGGCCGGCACGCCGAGGCCGGCAAGCGCGCCGGCCACGAGGCGCACACTCATCCGTTCACCGAGGCCCGAGACAAGGTCCATCGCCCGCGGCGTGCACTCGCCGAGCACATGGACGGACTGGCAGAGCGAGGAGAGAAGGTCGACCTGACGCCGTATCTCGCCCAGGATCCCTTCCTGGAGGCTTTCCGGAAGGCACGCCCTGGCTGCCGCCTGGTGCTGCGCCCAGAGCGCGTCGGCGATGGAGCGGAAGCGCTCGCCGTCTCCCGCGGCAGCCGTCGTCGCCGCTTCGACGAGCCGATCCGTCACCCCGGCCATGGCCGAGACGACGACCGCCGGCGCCCCGCGCTCCTCCCGCAGCGAAGCGACGATCTTTGCCACATTGGCGATGCGGATCCCATCGCCAACCGATGTGCCGCCAAACTTGATGGTGAGCATGACGATGCCTCCTGCACAAGGTCGGGTGGTGCAAGGGCATCGTCGCCCTCGGGGCTGCTGCCCGGGGCAGCGAGGGGTCGTGCGCTGAGCGCCCTCCGGCGCTGCCGTGGTGAGGAGATTGTACCACAACCGGCGGGTGACTCCAATTGGGGGATATCCGAAGTCTGGAGTCTGGCCTTTTCCTGCCCTCGTCCCTGACCACTGGCTCTATCGCTCCCTAGCGGTCGTGTGACGCGCCAGGCTGGTAACGCCTCCACCCCTACCCCTCCCCCCCGGCGGGGGGCGGGGGCGGGGGGGGGGGGGGGGGGGGGGGGGGGGG
>JAIMBM010000484.1 GCA_023511475.1 Anaerolineae bacterium | reverse complement strand
ATATTCTGCAGGCCCGCCAGGTAGAGAATGGCTCCGCCGCCCACACCCCACAGGCTCATGAGGGCCACCGCCGGGAGGGCCCAGGTCGAAGAGTTCAGCCAGTTCGGCGGGTTCTGGACCCCCAGCGCGCGCAGCACCTGGTTGATCGCTCCCAGCTCGGGGTTCAGCAGGTTCATCCACAGGAGGGTCACCGCCACCCCCGAGACCACGGCAGGGACGTAGAAGACGGTGCGGAAAAAGTTCATCCCCGGCAGCCTCTGGTTCAGGAGCAGGGCGAGCAGCAGGCCGAGGACGAGCGACGGCACCAGGCTCATCAGCATGTATCGCAACGTCACGCCCAGGGACCAGAGGAAGTAGCGGTCCTGGGTGAACATGTAGCGCAAGTTCTCGAGGCCGATCCAGCGCGGGGGCGGCTTGATGAGCACCCAGTCACAGAAGGCCGCGTAGAGCGACATGCCGATGGGGACGACCAGAAAGGCGATGAAGCCGATCAGCCACGGCGACAGGAAGAGGTAGGCAGCCAGTGCCTCCCTGCGCTCCTGAGGTGTGAGACCGCGCCTGGCGGGTCTGTGCGCCGCAACTGCCATAGGTTTGGCCCCTCCTCCGGAATTGCCCGAGCGGCGGCAGTGAGCTGGCCGCCCTGGCAAGGCCGGATCCCTTCCATGGCTGCGTCTGGGGCCCGGCAGTCGCCAGGCCCCAGACACGCCGACCGGACGATAGACCAGCCCGCTAGTGGCCCAGCTTCTCCCACTCTTCCCAGAGGTCGTCAGTGACCTCCTGACACTCGATCGCCGCCTCGGAGATGGCCGTCTTGACGTCCACCCCATCCTCGGTCATCCGGCGCCAGGCCTCGCCGAACGGATCGACCGAGGTCCAGATGTCAGGGGTGAACGGCGGGGGCACGATCCGCTCCATGAGCTTGAGGCTCTCCTGCTTCAGCGGGTCGTCGCCGGCCCAGTCCTGAGCCAGTGGCATGTAGCAGGGCGGGCTCTCGATACCCCCGCTATGGGCCGCCTCCCCGGCCGCGGCCTGGGAGAGCAGCTTGGCGCCATCGGTCGCCAGGAACTTGAGCAGCAGCCAGGCCTCCTTGGGGTGCTTGGAGCCGGCCATGATGCTGTACTCAGTGGCCCAGCCCCCCACGTTGCCCTTCCAACCCTTGGTGACGACCGGCTGCCCCGTGATGCCAACGTTGATGCCCGCAGCCCGGGCAGCAGATGCGTCGCCATAGGTGCCGTACATCATGCCGAGCTTGCCCTGCTTGAACAAGTCGATGAAGGACATCTCGCCCAGCAGGGTGCTGGCGGAGTCGGGGGTCAGGTCCTCCTTGTACGCGGTGAGCATGACCTCCCAGGCGTGGAGCCAATCCTCGTTGTCCGCATTGCCGGCACACTTGCGTCCATCTGGGCCGAGCACGAAGGGCTCGCTCATATAGTTGTTCATCGAGTTCCAGGCGGGCCAGAACATCGCCGAGCCCCACACGCGCTCCTCGAGCTTGTCGGAAGGCTTGTTGACCGCCCGAGCGTACTGCAGCCAGTCATCGAAGGTGATAACCGAGTCGGCGTTCAGCTCGGGCAGGTTGGCTGCCCTGAAGAGGTCCTTGTTGTAGATCATCCCCCAGACAAAGATGTTGGCGGGCAGGGAGTAGACCTTGCCTTCCAGCATGGAGCGGCTCTTGAACAGCGGGAAAAAGTCATCAACCTTGAAGCCGTCCTGCGCCATAAAGTCGTCCAGGGGCATGACATGCCCGGCCTTCATCAGCCTCGCTGGCACGAACACCGCCAGGTCGGGAACGTCGCCGGCGGCAATCGCCGTCTCCAGCTTGATGGACAGCTCGCTCTCCGGGATGCCGACGTGATCGATCTTGATGTTGGGATACTTTTCATTGAACGCGGGCGCAATGATCGAGTCCAGCCACTCGAACTCGACGCCTCCAAAGTCCCATACCTTGAGGGTGACCACTTCACCTTCAGTTGGGGCGGTCACCGCCTGGGTCGGTTCCGCACCGGCGGCAGTGGGCTCGGGGCCGGCGGTCGGCTGGGGCTTGGCCGGAGCGCACGCTCCGAAGACCAGGCCGAAGATCACGACAGTGGTGAGCAGGAGAAGGTGCTTGCGCGACATGAAGGTTGCCTCCTTTGGGTCATTAGCTCGGATCTCCCATCGGGCTTGTCACCATCTTATCACTCAGTGCATTTGCCCCTCCTCTACGGTCTGCGCGCGTTGCCGAACGCCGTCCGGGCGAGCGGTCTTGGCGCTGCACCTGTCCGGCCCTTCAGGCGCTCTCCCGCACGATCAGCAGGTAGGGCACGCTGACGTGTCGGGGTTCCGCTCTCGCTCCAGCACCCAATCGCTCTAGGAGCGTCTCCCCCGCCAGGCGACCCATGCGTTGGCAGTCTTGGCCAATCGTGGTGAGCGATGGCGTCACCAACTCTGCGGCAGGGATGTTGTCGAAGCCGCAAACCGCTACGTCCTCAGGAACCCTCATGCCGAGGCGACCTAATGCTCGGATGGCCTCTATGGCCATCAAGTCGTTGGCAGCAAAGACGGCCGTAGGCCGCTGCTCGGGTGCCGACGCAGCAAACATGGAATCGATAAGTTGGGCCACACCAGCAGGCTTGAACGTGCCATACCGCACCAGTGCCTCCTCGTAGCGGAGCCCGGCCTCTTCGAGCGCCTCATGGTAGCCTTGTATCCGCAGCTGGCCAGGTGGGGTGTCCTGCGGACCCGCAAGGTGCGCAATGCGCCGATGACCGCGCGAGATCAGATAGCGCACGATTTCCCGGGCCGCAGGTCGCTCTCGGGTAGCCACTGTGTCTATCCCCGCTGCTCTGAGCCGGCCCCCGATACCAACGGTCTGAATGCCGGCCTGCGTCAGTCGGCGCACATCCTCCACATCGAGGTGAAAGGAGACTAGAACCACACCGTCAACATGGCGGCGCAGCATCATGTCCACGAACGCTCGCTCATGCGCGGCACTATCGTCGCTGTCGTACACGACAATGTGGTAGTCGCTGCCCTCGACAGCCGCCTGGATTCCGCGGATCATGAGGGGATAGAACGGGTTCGTCAGGTCCGGCACCATGACGGCGATGAGCTGGCTGCGGCGGGTGCGAAGGCTGCGGGCGTTCACGTTCGGCTGATAGCCCAGCCTCTGAACGACCTCGAGCACGCGCCGGCGGGTCCGTTCGCTGATCCGCACCTTGCCGCCGGAGCGATTGTTGATCACATAGGAGACGACGGCCCGCGATACGCCGGCCTCGCGCGCCACGTCCTCCTGGGTCGGCCTGTGGTTCTCTGAAGGCATGCTTACTCGTCTCAGCTTACACGATTAAGCACCTTTTAGCACGGGAAGTGCGGAATGTCAAGAGGTTTGGAGAATGGGTCGACTTTGGCCCTTCGGAGCGCGCCCCTCGATGTCGTGCAGAGGCCGCTGGGAGGGCACTCAAGCACCCTGTGTCGGGGATGCCCCTCCCC
>JAIMBM010000483.1 GCA_023511475.1 Anaerolineae bacterium | reverse complement strand
CTCCACCACCCAGCGCAGGGGTTCGCCGGGACGGCTCTCACCACTGAAGACAATGGCCCCGCCGGCATCGCGGACTGGCTCCACGGCGAGGCCGTTGACCTCCACGCGCGTCACGGCCGCCGCCTCCTCTGCGGGCAGTCGCAGGGCAAGGCGCCACCTTCCCCCTGCCGCAGGCGCGTACCAGCCCTCGTAGCGGGGCCCCTCCCGCCAGAGCCCGAGCAGCGGCGAGCTGAAGCGATAGCGCATGAGCGGCAGGGACGGCGCAAGCGAAACCCCCTCCGGCGTGAACTCGACTCCCAGGAGCTTGGGGACGGTGTAGAGTTGCCAGGCGTGCGGGTGCATGTTCATGACCGGCCAGTCCGTCCAATTCAGGCCCGGCAGCATGTCGCCGCCTCGCTCCACGGTGCCCTCGGTCCGTGCCTCCTCAAAGTAGGTCTGGCCGGGATAGGCGGAAAGCGCCGAGTTGTAGGCATCGGGGCCGCTCCAGATGCCGTACCAGACCTCCGGGTAGGCCTCCGCGTGACAGGCGAGCGAGTTCTTGCGCCACTCGTCCCAGGCCATACGGCCATCCTGCCCCGCCAGAGCCCAGATGAGCGTGCCGTTGATCGAGGGCCACACGCCGGCATTGGTCAGGACCCCCAGGGGCGCCTCCATTCCCGTCACAGCGCCGCTGTGCAGCATCGCCCCGATGGGCGAAGGTCGGCGCACCAGCTCGTCGATGGCCCTCACCAGCTCCCGCGCCTGCTCCGGCAAGGCAGCCCCGCTGATGAGCGCCCAGGGCTGCGGCTCGAGCCACATCGGGTCCTCGCCCAGCCAGCCCAGCTCGGGAGTGAGCCAGGCGCGGCGGAACCAGCGCCCCGCCCACTGAGCCTGCACCGCCTTGCGCTGCGCCTCCGCCCGGCGGCGCGCCTCCGCGGCCAGCGCCTCATCGCCGATGTAGGCCAGCAGGCGAGCATAGTGCTCGAGGACGTAGCCCGCCATGGCCGCGTTCAGCACGCTCTCGGCCTGCCGGCGTACCTCGGCGTGCGCTTCCTTCGGCACATTGCCGACCACGGCATTGTCGTTCCAGTCTCCGTTGGAGAGCCGCAGCAGCCCGTGGACGCCGACGCCGGTCACTTCCGTCAGGTGCCGGAAGCAGCGCGCGAGGAGCTCCCGCACCGTGGCGCGCCCGGCCCGGCGGCCGTAGACCGGGTAGGTGGGGATGGTCTCATCGAGGAAGGCGGTATCCCGCGTGGCGAGGACATACTCGCTGGCCAGCCACAGCAGCCACAGCTCCAGGTCGCTCGGATTAAAGACCACGGGCATCTTCATACCATGGCCTACGATGCCGTAGGGAAGGCTGCCATCCGGCTGCACCTCCTTCAGCGTGTAGCGCAGGACCTCCCTGACGATCCATGGCTGGCTGAAGATAAAGGGCAGCGCATGCTGCAGCGGGTCGCGGGCCGCCCCCTGGAAGCCGATCAGGTACTGATAGACGTGCCCCTGGGACAGGATATGCTCCCCGAAAAAGCTGTCGAAGGTCAGGTTGCTGCGCAGGTAGTAGTTGTGCCACGCGAGCTCGCGCTCAACCCAGGGCTCGTCGGGCACCGTCAGCCGCAGTCCATCCCCGCGCCAGACCGTGCACGAGCGCTCCCACAGCGAGGGCAAATCGGCCCGGTACCGGGCGAGGAGGTCCTCCAGGCTGTAACCCGCCGGCAGGTAGCCATAGGCAAGGTACAGGGTGCGGCTCTCGCCCGGCGCAAGGCTCAGGCGACGTTCGAGAAGGAGGGCGCTCTCCGGCCCGGTGCAGGCCAGGTTGCCATCCAGCGGGCGCTGCAGCCCCGCCGGCTGCGCCGGCCGCTCGTCGGGCTGGCGCTCCCGCTGAGCCGCCCCGGCACCATCGGCGGCACGAACGGCACGACTCCCGGGGTGGCGGGCGACCGAGCCGCCGAGCCGGCGCCGGGGGTGACAACGGCTCCGGGCGGTGGCGCCGCGATCACCCCACCGGGGGCGAGCACTCGGCCCCAGGGCGTGTCGACGAAGGCGCCCACAGGGGTGGCGGGCCCGGGGCCGGTCAGGGGACCGGCTCCGCCTGGGCCGAAACCGACGCCCGCGAGCTCGGTGTCCCCGCGCGGGACGGACCCGTCCCCACCCATCGGGTCGCCGGCCTCTGCCGGCGCGCTACCCGGCACCGTGAAGCCGCCGGGTGACTGCCAGGCTCCGGCCCCGCCACCGGGGGCCACGAAGTAGCCGCCAGCCCAACCTGTGCCGCTCGACTCCGGGTCCTGTAGAGGCGGTTCCGCAAACTCCTTCCTGGGCCCTAGCGGTGGCTTGTAGGGGGCGTCGGCGTAGAGGTCACGGGCGTAGTTATGGATTTTTTGTTCCAGGTCGGCCATGACCTCGCGGGCGTTGCGGTCCAGGGTCGAGCGCCAGCCACCGAGCTCGACGTCCCCCTCAAAGAGCTCGCGGCCGACGTGGGCGAGGTAGGCGGTCACCGATCCGCCGGACTGCTCCAGCTCCTGGTAGCGCGCCCGGTCGCTCACCAGCGCGGCGACGCGGTCGCGGGCCCGGTTAATCTCGGTGCTGATGTTCTCCGCCACCGGCCGGTTCCGCCGTGCGGTCTCGGCCGTGTCCTCCATGGCTCGGGCCAGGGACTTGCCCCAGTCTTGGAATGCGAGCGAGGCTTCCTGGTCCGTTGGCCAGCGCGCCTCGAGGTCCGCGAGCGCCTTCCGGAGCCGCTCGGCCTGCTCCCTGGCACAGGGTCTCGATGGCCCGCCACATGCTGATCGCGGCCGCCCCCGTCTCGGGCGACTGGAGCCTGAGCATCGACCAGATCTGATCCAGCCCATAAGGGGACCAGTCGTTCGGGACGGGGCAGATGGTGGGCTCCATCCGCTTCGGCCCGGCATGCGATGGTGGTCCCACCGGCGTCGGTCGCGTCATGGTCGTCCCTCACGCCCCTTGGTCGCTGGCGTCAGTACCCTCGTCGGCGCGGCTGGTCCGATGTGCCGCCAGCGCCGTCCGCTTCTGCTCGTAGGCGGCCGACAGGAAGCCCTGGACATCCGCCGTGGTGAGGGCCGCCATCTCTTCGGTGGTCTTGTACATCTTCATGAGGTACTCGATGACCTCGAGCATGGCGACGCCCGTGAACATGTAGCGGACCAGGTTCTCGATCGGAAACTGCTGGGCGAGCAGGTAGTTGCGCCGCGAGGCGCCGATCATCGGCCCGGCCAGGCTGGCGGCGAGCCCGTAACTGTCGACGGCGTCGAGCTTGACGCGGTCGATGCCGGCGTCGAGGCTCCCGCCGAGCTCGTGTTCGATGAAAGACAGGAAGTCGGCGAGGCTGCTGATCTCGACTTGGAAATGCGGATAGGAATACCCACCACCGCTCTCCGCCACCAACGCCATCGCCTGACCTCCCCGTACTCACCAGACGTGGGCCGGCGGACCGCCGCCGGTGGTGGCCTCCGGAAGCTATAGCGGTGGCGCGCTGTCGGC
>JAIMBM010000482.1 GCA_023511475.1 Anaerolineae bacterium | reverse complement strand
GCCGCGGCGGGGGCGGGGTTAGGGGTGGGGGACTGAAGATGGAAGGTCCTTACGGCTGCAAAGGGGCGGAGCCTGTCCGCCCCTGAACCGTCTGGGGGGGAGGAGCACGGAGTGGGGGAGGACACCTCGCTGGCAGCCACACCCCCAGAAAGCCTGAACAGACACGTCGTTGCAGGGGCAGGAGCCGCTCGCGAGCCTCCCGTGCAACGGCCTCTGCAGCCGGATGAAAGATGTGTGGCAGACGGTTGTTGGCGGGTCCCGCCCGCCAACAACCGTCTGCGTGAACTCCCCGTTTCTCGCTGGCACAAGTGCGGGGAGGCGTGGGCTGAGGCTCTTGGGAGCGTCTGCCGACAAGCGGGCCAGGCGGGGTGGTCGAGCGCCGCTGTCAGCGACGAGGAAGACCCCGCGTTATAGCGGTCTAACCGGCTACCTCCCGCAGGAAGCCCCTTACAGCGGCGAGAAACTGCTCGAACTGTTCCCGTCGGATGTTGTGGCCGGCCCCCGGAATGTGAACCACGCGGCAGTCGCACATGAGGCCCGCCGCCTCACGGGCCACCTCGAGCCGGACAATAGCGCCGCGCTCCGGGTCGGCCGTGACCAGGAGGGCCGGGCAGGTGATGAGTTGCGCGACCTCCTGCCAGGGTCTGGTCCAACCCCCGGCAAAGCCCACGACCCGGGGGTCGACCTGACGCTTGGACTCGGCCCAGGGGAGCCACTCGACCTCGGCCCACGTTGGGCTCTGCTCACGACACAGCGCGATCAGCTCATCCACGCTCCTGGCCTTGTTGGCGGCTATCCCGGCCTGCCACTCGGCGAGCGCGGCTTTGGGGTCGGGCGGGGTGGGGGGCTCGGCGAACCAGGGCGGGTCCTCGAGGACCACGGCTCCGACGCGCTCGGGGTAGCGGGCAGCCGTGTGCGCCGCTGTAGAGGCGCCCATCGAGTGGCCGATGAGGACCGGCTTCCCGAGGTCGAGCGCGGCGATCAGACCGCAAACATCGGCGGCGTGGTCATCCGGGCCGTAGCCTTCAGCGGGGGCATCAGAGAGCCCGTGGCCGCGGGCGTCGACCATGATGCAGTCATAGTCGGCCTCGAGGGCGCGCACCAGCCGGGTCCAGCATAGACCGTTGTCGGTTATGCCGTGGAGCAGGACGACGGGCGGTTTGGGCCCTCCGGTGCGATGGTAGTGGATCTTGACTCCGTTGGCGATCACGTCGCCGGGCTTCCAGTCGGACATCTGCGGGTACTCCCTTCCTGTGTCGTGCATCTGAGGTCCTGTCGGCTACACAGCACAATCCGCCGAGCCCGTCTTCACGGGCCAGGGGCTGGTCGCGTCAGAATCGCTGCCACGTTGGCGCGGGGGACGGAGAGGCCGAGCCCGGCTGCTGCGGGCAGGCATTTCGTCCGGAGCAGGCAGGCGACCCGCCCGGGCAGGGTGGGGGCGAGCTCCGAGAGGGCATAGTAGTTTGCCTGCCCTTTGCCGATGACGAGGTCGGAGTGCATGAGCGCCCCGCGCAGTTCGGGCGACATCTCTTCGTCGATGGGGATCCCCAGCGTATCTGGCCCCGTCAGAATCACCGGTGCGAGGCAGTCAAGGCCGACGGCCCGCGCGTCCTCGATCGTCGCATCCGAGGTGATCGGGCCGCCCTTGACGGCTACCGTCACCGTGCACCCATGGCGTTGCAGCTCGGCGATCAGGAGCGCGTCGAGGGCGATCTCGCCGACGTTGTCGGCCAGATACAGGACGTCCGGGCCGCGCCGCACGAGTTCGAGCAGGCGCGGCGTATCGTCTATGGCGAGCCCCTCGCTCAGGACGCCCTCGAGGGCCTTCTCGATCGCTTCTGGGGCCAGGTCATAGCCGGTGCCCACAGTGCGGAAGTCGAGGTGATTCCCGGCTATAGCCCACTGCACCAGCAGGCGGAAGCGCTCCAGGTCGTCGGGCGTGTTTGTAGCGCGCGCCTGCACAACCGGTGCGAGGCGCAGCCCGCTCTCGTTGCAGCGGCGCCGCAGCTCTCTAAACGGCATGGCGAGCCCGGCCCGCTCCTTGAGCAGCCGATGGACCCGGGTGATAAAGTAGGACGGGATGCGATCATAGTCGAGGGCGCTCGCAAGCCATTCAAGGGCCTGCCCGAGGATCTGCCGGCGCAGGGCCTCATCGGGGACACAGTCCGCAAGGGCACCACGCAGATCGTCGATGATACAGGCCGGGCACCGCAGGTCCGTCCGCATGATTGGGTTGCTCCTCAATGGTCAGGGCAGCGACAGTCGGGTGGGGCACTACGCGCCGGGAGAGGCTGGCGGGCCAGTATGGCCGCGACCGGGCTATGTTACAGGCGGGAGTGCGCGCTGTCAACTATCGGGTGGGGTTCCGCGGCAGACGCCCGAAGGCGAGCGTGGCCGGGTGCCTCCGAGCGCACCTCCTGGGGCGCGTGCGTGTTATAATGTCAACTGATGGCCCGGTTCCGATAACAGGACAGGAGGGAAGCCATGTGCGCGGTGCGGATTGTCATCGATGATGCCTGCCAGGTCCCGCCCGAGCTGCGGGCGAGATACCGCATGGTCGAGGTGCCACTCGTCGTCCGCTTCGGCGAGGAAGTGTACGACGACGGCTCGATCACCATCGACGAGTTCTGGGAGAAGGCGCGGACTGTCGCCCACCCGCAGACCTCCCAGCCAGCCTCGGGGACCTTCCAGGAGGCCTTTCGGCCGCTGGTCGAGGCTGGGGACGAGGTGATCTGCGTCACCATTACCAGCAAGCACAGTGGCACCTACAACTCTGCCTGGCTGGCCGCACAAGAGTTCCCGGGGAAGGTGACCGTCTTTGACTCTCTCTACGTCTGCTGGGGGTCGGCCTTTCTGGGGATCAAGGCGGCAGAGATGGCCGAGGCCGGCGAATCGGTTCCTGCCATCATCCGGAGGCTGGAGGTCCTGCGCGCCAACATTCAGTTCCCCATCCTGCTGAACACCGTTGAGTACATCCGCCGGGGTGGCCGCGCGGATGCGCTGATCCCTATGCTCGAGAAGGTTCTCCGGGTCTTCAGCATCAAGCCAATCCTGAGCTTTGTGGATGGAGAGCTCAAGATCATTGGTACGGCGCGGACCTATGAGCGAGGTGTGGCAAGGCTCCTCGACCTGATGGCGGCGAGGGCGCCGTACGAGGAACTGGCGGTTTTCCACACTCGCCAGCCGGAGGTTGGAGAGCAGTTCGCCGACCGTCTCGCGGAGCGGGTCGGCTTTCCGCGGGAGCGGGTACATGTGACGGAGGTCGGGCCGGCCATCGCCAGCCATGCCGGGCCGCAGGCGCTGGCAGGCATTGGCATACCGGCGGGGATCTGATAGGACGGGGCGCGGGGATGGAGCCATCCCCGCGCGTAGCTGTTCAGACTTGTTCAGCGCATGGCACCGAGGTAGGCTGCTGGTAGCCCTGGCCATGCGGATCGGCTTTGCGCCGGTTCGTCGGGGCCCCCCCCCCCCCGCCCCCCTCCCC
>JAIMBM010000481.1 GCA_023511475.1 Anaerolineae bacterium | reverse complement strand
CGCCCCCGCCCGGGCGGCGCGCCCCGCCTCCGCGCCCAACACGTGGCAGCGGGCGCTGTCAGGAGGCGAGTCCGAACAGTTACGAGGGGGACAAGCCCCCTGAACCTTTTGCCTACCGGCAGCGACTAACCCTATGGGGGAGTCGCATGGAGATTGCTGTGAGCCAGCCGGCATTGCACACGGACCCCGATCAGGTGCTGATCCGCCGCATGGCGGCCGGCGACGAGGAGGCACTGCGCGCCCTCTACGTTGCCTATGGCCGGCGGCTCTTTGCCTACGCCTATCGCCTGACGGGGAGCAGGGCTGCTGCAGAAGAGGTCGTCCAGGATACCCTGCTAGCGGCGTGGAAGGGGGCGGCGGCCTACCGCGGCGACTCGCGGATTGTCACCTGGCTGCTGGGCATCGTGCATCACCGGGCGCTGAACCTCCTCCGGCGCAAGGCGCTCCCGAGTGATACGCTGGAAGAAGCTGCCGAGAGGGCCGATGCGGGGGCGGGGCTCACGGAGCTGGCCGAGGCGAGCGAGCGCCGCAAGGCGCTGACCCTGGCGCTCGGCCAGCTCTCGGGTGAGCACAGGGCGGTACTGGAGCTGGTTTTCTACCAGGGGCTGAGCCTGGCAGAGGTTGCCGAGGTCCTCCGCTGCCCGGTGGGCACCGTCAAGAGCCGGCTGAGCTATGCCAAGGTTCGGCTGCGCGAGGCCCTGGCCCGCCAGGGCTGGCGGGCGGAGGATGTGCTATGAGCTGTCGCAGCAAGCTGGCGGAGCTGTTGCCGTTCTACGCGGCGGGCTCGCTCGGCGAAGAGGAGCGGCGGGCTGTGGCCGCCCATCTGGCCGCCTGCGCCGACTGCCGGGCCGAGCTTGCCTTCTGGCAGGAGGTAGCGTCGGCCGTGGCTGCCGAGGATCGCCTCCTGCCGGCGCCATCGCCGGTCCTCGTCGATCGGGCGCTGGTCGGCGCGCAGCGCAGGCGCGCGAGCCCCTTCGTCCGCGCTTGGGTGCTGCTGGCCGCGCAGGTGCCCCTGGTGCGGCGCGAGATATGGTCTGCTTCGGCTCTGGTGATGGCCCTCGGCTGCCTGATAGCCATTCTCCAGGGCGGCAGCGCGAGCGCGTCGATCATCGAGGCCGTGGCGCCGGTCGTCGCTGCGGCCGGCCTGGCCATGCTCTACGGTCCCGAGAGCGACCCCGGCCTGGAGCTGGCGCTGGCCACGCCGACCTCACCGCGGCAGGTGCTGTTGGCCCGCCTGGTGGTGGTCTACGGGTACGACCTTATCCTCGGCGTGGCTGCCAGTGTGGGCGTGCTGGCCGTCGTGCCAGCGGGCCTGCTTGGCCAACTCATCCTGGGGTGGCTGGCGCCGATGGCCTTTCTGTCAGCGCTGGCCCTGGTGCTCTCGATGGTCATCGGCACCGGCAACGCGATCACGGCGGCGCTGATGCTGTGGCTGGCGCGAGGCCTGGCCTCGGGCCTGCGCATGGGCACAATGGGCCCCCCGGCTGCCCCCGAGGCGGCTTTCGTGGCCGCGCTGCAGGCCTATGCCGGGCTCTGGCAGAGCACCGGCCTGCTGTTTGCGCTGGCGGCGGCGCTCCTGGCCGTGGCCGTCGCTCTGGCGGGTCAGGGGGAGCGGCTGGTGGCGCAAAAGGCGTGAGGCACCGGCTCACGGCCCTCGCCGCATTGCTGAGGTCTGGCGTGTCCGCACGACCTCCTCGCAGTTGAACCACCGGCGCTCTCACTGTGACTCACTGCCTGGAGGAGCCGAAAGGAGAGCCGCTGATGTCTGCCTTCTGGGGAGTTGCCCGCTACGAGTACCACATGGCCATCCGCCGCTGGGGGATGTGGCTGGCAATGGCCATCGCCGCCGTGCCGTACGTCCTGCCGGCCGCTACTGAGCCGATCATGGCGGATTCTGCGGGAGCCTTTTCCGTCGGATGGATGTGGGCCTTTGGGGGCAACACAGTGCTGCAACTGAATCTGCTGATGCCCATCATTGCCGGGATCGTGATGGCGGACCGACTGCCCCGCGACCTGCGGCTGGGCACGCGCGAGTTGCTGGCATCGACGCCGCTGAGACGCCCCGCCTACGTCCTGGGCAAGTACCTCGGGGTCGTCGCGGCAGCGCTCACACCGGTGCTGGCAGCCATCGGACTGCTCGCTGCCATCCTCTCGGTGCGGGGCTTGGCCGCCGGCTTGCCGGCTGCGGGGTTGCTGGCGCTGGTGGCCGGCTTGCTGGCCGGCTTCCTGGCCATCACCGTGCCGGCCTATCTCTTCATCGGCGCCTTCAGCGTGGCCTGCCCGGCGGTGCTGCCGGTGCGCGTCTACCAGGTGCTCTACGTCGGATACTGGTTCTGGGGCAACTTCCTGAACCCCAAAGTCATCCCAACCCTGGCGGGCAGCCCGCTCACGCCCTCAGGCGAGTATGCCGCCGCCGGCTTTTTCGCCGCCAGCAAGGCGAGCGGGATGGTATCGCTGCATACGCCGGCGGAGGCGGTGCTCAGCATCGCTGCCCTCCTGACCTGTGCGGCTGCGGCGCTGGTTGCGCTGGAGCGGTACCTGGCCTGGCAGGAGAGGAGGGCGTGAGACGCGATGTGTGAAATGTGAGGCGTGAGACGTGAGGCGTGAAAGGTGAGGCGCGAAGTGTGGGGGTGATGGGTGTTAGGCTGTGCGAGGCGACGGGGCGGGGGTAGGATGAACCTGCTGTACCATTTGCACATCTACCGGCGCGAGCATCTGGCGTTGCCGGCGGGTCTGTGGATGCTCTTTGCCCTGATCGTGGCCTTTGTGCGTAAGGATGGCGGGCGGGCTTACGAGATGGCCTACCCCTTTCTCGGCTTTGTGCTGCCGCTCATGGCGGGCATCCTGGCCGCTTCGGCCATCGTTGACGATCCGGCGCTGGAGCTGCAGCTGGCGGCGCCGCGGGCGCCGTGGCGCATCCTGGTGGAGCGGCTGGCGGCGCTCCTTGGCATCGTGGCACTCGCCGCGGTGGCCTACCAGCTGTACCTGGCGGCGATGGGGGTCGATCTCTCTCCGCTGGGGAACCCTGCTGCCCGCCAGCTCGGCTGGCTCGTGCCAAGCCTGGCGCTGATGGGGCTGGCGAGCCTGGCGGCGCTGGCCCTGGTCCAGGGCACCGGCGGGGTGCTCCTGGTGGGGCTCGTGTGGCTCCTGCAGATACTGGGGCGCAAGTGGTTTGTCGAGAGCCGATGGGCGCGCTACCTCTTCCTGTTCATGCGCGCCCGCTACGCGGCGCACCCGTCACTTGCGGCCAACGAGCTGTGCCTGCTGGGCCTAGCCGTGGTGCTGGTGGTTGCCGCCGGCAGGCTGCTGCGGAAGACGGAACGCTACCTGTAGGGGCGGTTCGTGAACCGCCCCTGGCTCCTGCCCGCTTCAGGGGCGGACAGTCCCATCCGCCCAGGGAGGTCGGAGCCATGGCTTCTTCCAGCGCCCCCACCCCTGGCCCCGCCCCCGCGCCGCGGGGGCGGGGAATCGAAGTAAAGGGGGTGT